>RFSU01000072.1 GCA_009923795.1 Sphingomonadaceae bacterium | reverse complement strand
CCGCCATCAGGCTTTCGAGCGGCTGACGCACTTCGGATGAGACAAGCTTATCTTTGGTCTGAGAGCTGAATTTGGGATCGGGCAGCTTGACCGAGACGATGGCGGTCAAGCCTTCGCGCATGTCCTCGCCCGTCAGGCTCACCTTCTCCTTTTTCAAAAGGCCGGACTTCTCCGCATAATTATTGAGCGTGCGGGTGAGTGCTGCGCGGAAGGCGGCCAAGTGCGTGCCGCCATCGCGCTGCGGGATGTTGTTGGTGAAGCAAAGAACATTTTCGTAATAGCTGTCATTCCATTCCAGCGCGACTTCAATGGCAATGCCATCGCGTTGCCCGGCAACAGAAATGGGATCGGGAAAGAGCGGCGCCTTGGCGCGATCCAGCCATTTCACAAAGGCGGCAATCCCACCTTCATAATAAAGTTCGACTTCCTTCTTTTCGGCGTGGCGCGCGTCGATCAGAAACAGGCGGACGCCAGAGTTCAAAAAGGCCAATTCGCGGAAGCGATGCTCCAGCTTGTCAAAGTCAAACTCGGTGATTTTGAACGTGTCTGGGCTTGGCAGGAAGGTCACGCGTGTGCCGCGCTTGGGCCGACCCCGATCATCATTGCCCGCCGGGCCAACAACCTTGAGCGGGGCGACGGCATCGCCATGCTGAAACTGCATATAATGCTCTTGCCCATCGCGCCAGACCGTCAAATCCAATCGGATCGACAGCGCGTTGACAACGGACACACCGACGCCGTGCAGGCCGCCCGACACCTTATAGGCATTGTCGTCGGACGTGTTTTCAAACTTCCCGCCCGCGTGCAGCTGCGTCATGATGACTTCGGCGGCCGACACGCCTTCTTCGGTGTGAATATCGGTGGGGATTCCGCGGCCATTATCCTCAACTGAGACCGACCCATCGGGATTGAGTTGGATGATCACCCGGTCGCAATGGCCGGCCAGCGCCTCGTCAATCGCATTGTCCGAGACCTCAAACACCATATGGTGCAGGCCTGAGCCATCATCGGTATCGCCGATATACATGCCCGGGCGTTTGCGCACCGCATCAAGGCCTTTGAGAACCTTGATCGAGTCAGCGCCATAGTCGTTGGAATTCGGGATGTTTGCGATTTCGTCTGTCATGGTCAGTCTATAGGGAAAGGCGCGCCGTAACCCAAGGAAAAACGGCCCGAATCATAAGGGCGCTGGGGATGGTTTTCGAACCCCTTTCTGGGGTGGGCCACCTGATGAAAAAAGGCCCGCCTGCGGGGTGCAGACGGGCCTGTATTCGCAGCCGCTCAGATGGGCTCAATATTGGGAGAGTTCCACCATCATGCTCTTATAGCCGTGCACAAAGCTCGCCGGAACGCGCGTTGGCTCTTCCAGCACATTGACGCGCAGGCGGCGCTTTTGCAGTTCGGAAATCAGCGTTGTCAGCTGCAATTCTGCGACGCGCGCCCCCACGCAGCGGTGAATGCCATAACCAAAGGACAAATGCCGACGGGCATTTTCGCGGTCGACAATGACCTTGTCGCCATTGGGGAAGACGCTTTCATCGCGGTTGGCCGAAATATACCAGAGCGCCAGCTTATCCCGCTTTTTGATTTGGTGGCCGAACAGCTCGGTATCTTCGGTTGCCGTGCGGCGCATATGCGCCAGCGGCGTCTGCCAGCGGATCAGTTCATGCATTGCATTCACGGCCAGCTCATGGCTGTGATTCTGCTCCAGCTTGGCCCGCTCTTCCGGGAACTTATCCATGGCATAGGCAAAGGCCGTCATGGAATTGCGGGTCGTGTCATTGCCGCCGACGATCAGGAGAATGAGGTTCCCCATAAATTCCTCATGGCTCATATGCTTCATCGCATCGGATTGAAGCATGACAGAGATGAGGTCATGCTGGCCGGGGTTTTGGGCCTTGCGATCCCAAAGCTCCTTGAAGGACGCGCCCATTTCAAAGGCGGTGGCAAGGCGGTGTTGCCGCTTTTCCAGCGTATCAAAGCTCTCAATATCGCCCAGAACATCGGACCAACGGGTCAGCTTGTGGCGCTCTTCCCAAGAGAAATCGAACAGGATGGCCAGCATCTGCGTCGTCAACTCGATCGACAGCTTTTCCACCCAGTCAAAGGGCTGACCGATGGGCAAGCTATCGAGCACGGCCGCTGTGCGCGCGACGGTGTCGGCGCGCATCCGCTCTACCTCTGTCGGGCCAAAAGCAGGCGCAACCGTGCGCCGCTGCGCTGTGTGCTGCGGCGGGTCCATCGCGATGAACATGGGCATCGGGATGTCGCCCTCTTGCAGATGGTCGAGGCCATCGCCGGCAACGGTAATGCCGCCATATTCCCAGCTGGAGGAAAAGACCTTCGGCAACGCCTCAATATGCTGGATCGCCTTGTAATTCGTCACCGACCAATAGGGGCCGAATTTCGATTCTGGGCAGAAATAAATGGGAGATTTTTCGCGCATCTGGCGGAAAGGTTCCTGCCAGACATCCTGCGTATACAGCTCAGCACGCGACACATCCCAAGGGTTTGCATCCTGAGCCGTTTCCTTGAGCACCGTTGCCATGACCGAACCTCTCTCTTTTTATGAGTCTTCGTGCCAGTGTGCCACTGTTTACACTCGTGTCAATGACCTTTGGCGGTAGGTGCGATAAGCCGTTCCGAAATGCGCCGAGGTGAGGAGATTGCACGCGCATTTCCTCTTGGCCCCCGGCGTGGTAGCAAGTCCCATGGCGCAAAAACCCGCACCCAAAACACTCGCAGCTGCTGCAATTAAGGAAGAAGCGGCGCGGCTGGGCTTTGCAGCCTGTGGGATCACCCATGCGGGGCATGATTTCAGTGTGGCTTTGAACGATTGGCTGTCCATCGGGGCGCATGGGGATATGGCCTGGATGGCAGATCGGGCCACGCAGCGCGCAGCACCTCAGCGGCTTTGGCCAGAGGCGCGATCGGCCATCATGTTGGGCATGAGCTATGCCCCCAAAGTTGATCCACTGGCGCTGGCGGCGTTTGGCGATCGGGGCCGCATTTCGGTCTATGCGCAGGGTCAGGATTATCATGACATTGTGAAAAAGGCTTTGAAGGCGCTGGCGCGTTGGATGGTCGATCAATCGCCCTGCGCGCTCAAGGTGTTTGTGGATACTGCGCCCGTCATGGAAAAGCCGCTGGCGGGGGAGGCCGGGCTAGGTTGGCAGGGCAAGCACAGCAACCTTGTGAGCCGCGATCATGGCAGTTGGTTGTTCTTAGGGGCGATTTATACGACGCTCGATCTGCCGGCCGATCCGCCTGCAGCCGACGCGTGCGGCAGCTGTTCTGCCTGCCACACCGCTTGCCCAACCGACGCATTCATCGCGCCCTACAGGCTCGATGCGCGGCGGTGCATTTCCTATCTCACCATTGAGCATAAGGGCCCGATCCCGCATGAGTTTCGGCGGGCCATCGGCAACCGCATCTATGGCTGTGATGATTGTCTGGCGGTGTGCCCGTGGAATAAATTTGCCGATGCCGCCGCCGCCAATCGCGCTTTTGCGCCGCGTGCAGAATTGGTGGCGCCGCGCCTCGCCGATCTTTTGGCGCTGGATGATGCGGCGTTCCGGCAGGTGTTTTCCGGCTCCCCCATCAAGCGGATTGGGCGCGACCGGATGGTGCGCAATGCCGCGATTGCAGCAGGCAATAGCGGTGACCCCGGCCTGGTCCCCGTGCTTCAGAGCCTCATCAATGATGGATCAGACGTGGTGCGCGACGCCGCCCATTGGGCGCTTGAGGAGCTTAGCGCCGCCAGCGCAGCGCCGTGATGCAGCTGTTGCGCTCGGCATCGCGCCCATCGGGCACGCGGGCCGCCGTATAGACGGCAATAGGCGTCTCGCCTTCGCCTTGCGGATAGAGATAAACATCGAAAATGCAGGAGGTGTTGGCAAATTGAAGCTTGCGACCTGACCCTTCTCTTATGTCTTGCACCGGGGGACCAAGCAGGAGGATGAGGGCTGCGGCATCCTTGCCGATCACCTTGCCAAGCTCGCTAGCTGGCGCAGGTTGATCCTCCGCCATTGCCCGAAACGGCGCAAGCAGCATCATGGCCGCATAGATCAAGACATGTCGCCGCATGGCGGGCTGATTGGCAATGCGGCCATCTCGCGTCAATCTTTGTCCGTGCCAAGCTGGCGCAATCTCCCGGCGCGGCGGTCCGGGCCAATGTTGAACCGCCGTGTAATTGTATAGTCGATGGTGGTGAACAGAAAATAAGCGAGAAACCAGCGCAGGCGGCGGAACCGGCCGGACACGCGCTTAAGCCAATGCTGATCAATCTTCTGACATTGGGGCAAATGGGCTTGGGCCAAGGCCCGCATTTGATCTGCAAGGCCTGCATTGTCGATCCGCAGCATCACTTCGACATTTAAGAAAATGCTGCGCGTGTCATAATTGGCGGAGCCAATATAGACGATGCTGTCCGCAATGATCAGCTTCATGTGCAGGCGCGCGGGGCGATATTCATAAATCTCCGCCCCCCCGCGCAATAGCCGCCCATAGCAATGACGCGCGGCCGCCACGGTTGTTGTATTGTCTGATCGGGCGGCGGTCACCAGCAACAGGCGGCCGCGCCGCGCCACGCGGGCCAGCCGCCGTAAAAACGAGAAGTCGGGCGCGAAATAGGCCTGGATCATATCGACCTGCCGGGCCTGATCGAGATCGGCGCGCAACGCTCTGGCAAAGGGGTTAAGCCGCTCAAACGGGCCGCCCATGCGCCAGCCAATGGGGCCGTCTGATGTGCTGCCCGCCGATAACAGGCGCTGCAAAGCGCGAATGCTCTGCTTGTCGCTGCGGATCCAGTTCAGCAGCGCATCGACATAGGCCGAAAGCGGCGCAACTTTGGGTCCTGTCAGCGTCGCCAGCAGGTCATGCCAATGGTCGCCCAATGGCCCATCCTGGTAATAGTCCGCCGCGATATTGGCGCCGCCGATCAGGGCTGTCTCGTCATCGGCGATCAGGATTTTCTGGTGATTGCGCAGCAGGTAACGCCTGCCCTTATTGGGAATAAAGCGGTCCACCCGCGCGCCTGCTTCACGCAAAGGTTGGAGAAAGCTGTCGGCAAGGTCGCTACTACCAAAGCCATCAATCACCAGCGCAACAGACACGCCGCGCACGCAGGCGCGCACCAACGCATCGCGGACAAGGCGGCCGACCGCTTCATCGACGTATATGTAAAAGATAAGGCGCAGGCTTGTGCGCGCCGAGTCGATTGCGTCGAGCAATGCCGCGAGGCGCGCGTCACCAGAGATATGGATATCCAGCCTGTGATCGGCGATCTTCACCGATATTGGATCAAAAGGGGGCAGGGCGCTCACCCGGCCTAAATGGCCAAATTCTTGACAGAAGCGCAAGAGACTGTTAGTTAATCCCCTTTCCCGAATTGGTGAAGATTGGAGACGCTCGATGGCGCGCGTGACTGTTGAAGATTGTGTCGACAAGGTTTCGAACCGGTTTGACCTCGTGCTCGTGGCGGCCCAGCGGGCCCGCCAGATTTCGGGCGGTGCTGAACTTTTGCTCGACCGGGACCGGGATAAGAACCCCGTTGTTGCCCTGCGTGAAATCGCGGATGAGCTGGTTATTCCAGCAGAACTTCAAGAAGCGATTGTCGGCGGCTTGCAGCGTGTCCGCATCGATGATGAAGTCGAATCGGATGAAATGACCTCGCCGCTTGACCGCAGCGGCCCCGCCCCGGAACCAGAATCTGGGCGGCGATTACGACTGAGTCGTCGACCGCAGCTGACTAAGAAAAAGGCCCGGCGCTAAAGCGTGCGGGCCTTTTCTTTTGGTCTGGGCCTTAGGCCACAATATGCAGCTTGGGCACTTCCAGCGGTGTAATTTCGTGGGTGTGCTTCCAGCTCAGATCCTCCAGCTGGAGCAAGCGCCCGTCA
The DNA here is from genome assembly GCA_009923795.1 of Sphingomonadaceae bacterium. Lineage (GTDB taxonomy): Bacteria > Pseudomonadota > Alphaproteobacteria > Sphingomonadales > Sphingomonadaceae > Aquisediminimonas. Next base: position 4,393 of record RFSU01000072.1, on the reverse strand, counting down.
TGCGCCTGAATGTCGATTTTGCGAATCGGCTGGCCGTCGCGCTTGTCGACCAGAACGGGGGTGGACGGAACGCCCGTTTCCCAAGTCTCCCCCCATTGGCGCAGCGCCAGCATGGCCGGAAGCAGGGCAGCTCCCTTTTCCGTGAGGCGATATTCAATCTTGCGCCGATCTTTGGGCATAGGTTCGCGCGCCAAAATGCCGTGATCGACCAGCCGACCGAGGCGATTGGCCAGAATGTTGCGGGCAATGCCTAGCGTCGACTGAAATTCTTCAAAATGATGCAGGCCGTTAAACGCCGCACGCAGGATCAGGAAAGACCAGCGTTCCCCCGTTGCTTCAAGCGCGGCGGGGAGGCCGCAATCGATGTTAGAGAGGTCTTCCCGCAAATCGCCCATTGAATTCAAACCTTTCACACCCATGTAACGCGCATCAGGCTAACCTGATTCTAGCGTGACACAAATTATTTTAAGTTTTTAGTTGCAACTTGCAATCTAATTATATAGGTATTGATTCGCAACTTAAATAAGAAAGGACCTCCCCCCATGCGTATCCTCATTGCTCTGGCTGCAATCGCCACCTCTGCTACTCTTTTCGCCGGTTCGGCGACCACCGCCTTTGCCAGCACCCCCGGCTATCGCCTGGTCCCTGAAGCCGCTGTTTCGGGCAACAGCGTTGTCGCACGAGACGTTCTTTGGAAGCGTTCGGGCGATGCCTGGATCGCGACGAAGGCGACCAGCCGTGCAGAAATCGTCTGCTCCTCGGCTGCACGTGAAATTGGCAAAATTTCCAGCTTCTCGGCCAATGGCACTGACTTCACGTCGGACCAGCTGGCCAAGTGCAACGAAAAGGCACGCTAAGCCAACATCTACCGCCTGACGATATCCCCCCTATCTCGGGCAAATTCGGGCAGCCGCGGACACTCTTCCGCCGGCTGCCCTTTTTATTGGGCGGCGGGTTTAGCGCGCCAAGGCCTCCCCCGACATCACCACATCGGCCTGTGCGTCAAAGGCGGCAAAGCGAATGCGGACGCCATCTGGGATGGGTTTGGGTTTGTGTGTGTCCAGATCAACCAGAACATGCACTTCGCGGATTTCGGCGCGCAGGTCTTCGCCTTGGGATCCTGCGCCGCAGAGGTGCATGACGATGGTCATGGATGTGGTGCCGAACCGTTCGGTCTTGCACCAGATTTCGATCAGCTCATCGGGTTTGATCGGCTTCTTGAACGCGACTTCGGCATGGGCGACGTGAAAATCCATGGGTCCTGCCCCGCCTGAATTGCGGAAATCAACATGCCGCCAATATTCAGTGATGCCCAGATCGGCATAATCGAGATAGCGCGCGTTGAAGACGACGTTCTGCGGATCCACTTCTGACCAGCGCACGCGAAATCGATGGCAAAATGCAAAGCCCCCTTGCGTCATCGGATTATCCGTCCTTCATCGCCGGGGTGTTGATCCCCATGCTTTGGAAATATTTGCGGATGTTGCGCGCGGCTTGGCGCAGGCGCTGTTCATTTTCGACCATGGCAATGCGGACATAGCCTTCGCCTTCTTCGCCATAGCCAACCCCTGCGGCGACCGCGACGCCCGCTTGCGTTAATAATTGCTTGGAAAACTCCAAACTGCCCAAATGCGCGAGCGCAGGGGGCAAGGGCGCCCATGCAAACATGGACGCGCGCGGCGATGGAATGTCCCAGCCTGCCTTGGCAAAGCTATCGACCAGCACATCGCGGCGCTTGCGATAGAGTTCTCGATTGGCCGCCACAATATCTTGCGGGCCATTGAGCGCGGCGACGGCGGCCGCCTGAATGGGGGTGAAGGCCCCATAATCCAGATAGGATTTCACACGGGTGAGGGCTGCGATCAGCGTTTTATTGCCGACCGCAAAGCCGATGCGCCATCCGGCCATGGAATAGGTTTTGGACATGGATGTAAACTCCACCGCCACATCCTTTGCGCCTTTGACTTGCAGGATGGAGGGGGTGGGCTGCCCATCATAATAAAGTTCTGAATAGGCAAGGTCCGACAAGACCCACAGGCCATGTTCCTTGGCAAAGGCGACCACCCGTTCATAAAAGGCGAGATCGACGACCTCGGCGGTCGGGTTGGACGGATAGCCCATGACCAGCACCGACGGCTTTGGCACGGTGAAGCGCACGGCGCGTTCCAGCGATTCAAAATAGCGTTCATCGGGCGTCGTCGGGACGCTGCGAATCGTTGCGCCCGCAATGATGAAGCCAAAGGTGTGAATCGGGTAGCTGGGGTTGGGTGCCAGCACGACATCGCCCGGCGCGGTGATCGCCTGCGCCAGATTCGCAAGGCCTTCTTTCGACCCCAGGGTCACGACAATTTCGCTATCGGGATCCAGATCGACGCCAAAACGGCGCTCATAATAATTGGCCTGCGCGCGCCGAAGACCCGGGATCCCCTTGGACGCGGAATAGCCATGCGCCTTTGGATCGCGCGCAACTTCGGCAAGTTTTTCAATAACATGCGCAGGAGGCGGCAAATCCGGATTGCCCATGCCCAGATCGATAATATCCTCACCCGCCGCACGTGCCGCTGCCCGCATCGCATTGACTTCGGCGATGACATAAGGGGGCAGGCGTTTCATGCGATAGAATTCGTCGGACATTGGTCGCTTTCGGCTAAAGGATTTTCGCGCTATGCCATTGCAACGCTGCTGCCGCAACCAAGGCCCGACAGGACGTGATGATGACGACCGAGCCGACCGAACCCAAAGACGCCATCCCGGCCAATCCGCTGGCCGCTTATCAACAGATGCTGGATATGTGGGGCCAGATGCTCGCCCCGATTGCGGCCCTGAACCGGGATAAGGTCGATCCCAAGGATCGGCGCTTTCAGGGCGAGGATTGGAACCATCCGCTGTTTGACCTGATCCGTCAGGGCTATGGCATGGCGGCAGAGCAGATGATGTCGCTCGCTGAAGCTGCGCCCGCCACCGACGCGCATGAGAAGGCCAAGCAACTCTTTGCCGTGCGCGCCTTGGTCGATGCGATGAGCCCGGCCAATTCGCCGCTGACCAATCCGGTCGCGCTGCGCCGTGCGGTCGAAACCAATGGGGCGAGCCTCATGACCGGGTTTCAGCATCTGGCCGAGGATATTCAGCGGGGTCAGCTGACCCATACAGATCCAACTGCCTTTCGCCTTGGCGAGAATATTGCGACCACCCCGGGCAAGGTGGTTTACCAGACCCGGCTGTTTCAGCTAATCCATTATGCGCCCACGACGCCTGATGTCCTGAAGACGCCGCTGGTGATTTTTCCGCCCTGGATCAACCGCTATTATATCCTCGATCTGACGCCTGAAAAAAGTTTCATCAAATGGTGCGTGGATCAGGGGATCAGCGTCTTCATCGTCTCTTGGAAGTCGGCGGATGCCAGCCTCGCCGATGTGATCTGGGATGATTATATCGCCGCCCAGATTGAGGCGGTAGATGTGGTGCGCGATCTTCTGAGCGTGCCGTCGGTGCATAGCATTGGCTATTGCGTGGCGGGGACGACGCTGGCGGCGACCTTGGCCATTCTCGCGGCCAAGGGAGAAGCGGACAAGGTGCGATCCGCGACCTTCTTCACCGCCCAAGTTGATTTTGAAAAAGCAGGGGATCTGCTCAATTTCATTGATGACGCGCATATCTCCGCCATCGAGGCTTTGGCCAAAGACGGGGTGATGGACGGGCGCTATCTGGCCGCGACCTTTAACCTGTTGCGCGGCAATGACCTGATTTGGAGCACAGTTTCTAAAAACTATCTCATGGGGGAGGGCTATCCCGCCTTTGATCTGCTCCATTGGAATGGCGACGTCACCAATTTGCCCGCCAAGTGGCATTTGAGCTATTTGTGCGATTTGTATCGCGACAATAAATTGTCTCAACCCGGTGCGCTCTCGGCTCTGGGTGTGCCGATTGATCTGACCAAGGTGACCACGCCCAGCTTCATTCAGGCGGGTCGGGAAGACCATATTGCCCCGGCCCAAAGCGTCTGGAAGATGCGCGATCTCTTCACCGGGCCGAACAGGTTTTTGCTCGCAGGCTCAGGCCATATTGCCGGGGTGGTGAACCCGCCTTCGGCGCAGAAATATCAATATTGGACGAATGACGCCCCCGTTGCCTCCTTGGACGATTTTATCGCCGGGGCGAGCGAAACCAAGGGCAGCTGGTGGCCCTATTGGCGCGGCTGGCTGACGGATCAGGCGCCGGAGACGGTTGCGGCCACCGGTGCGCGCGTGCCGGGTGCGGGGACGCTCAAGGCGATCGAGGATGCGCCGGGGAGCTATGTGAAGACGCGGTAGGGAACCGATTTCAACCAACCCCGTTTGGGCTGAGCTTGTCGCAGCCCTGCACTTTTCTTGTCACCTCAGCGCAAAGAAAAAGG
>RFSU01000071.1 GCA_009923795.1 Sphingomonadaceae bacterium | reverse complement strand
GCCAAAGAAGTAAACCTGGCTGGAGGTGAGTTGGTAGGCAAAGGAGAGCTTGGTGGCCCCGTCGATGAACAAGGTGGATGCCATGCGGCCCCCCAAGGCGGCGGCACCCTGCGGAAAACGGAGGTAGGTGAAGGCGTCCAAGGTGCGGGTCCGCAGATCGAGTCTGGCGTGACGCTGGGTGCCATTGACGTTCAGGATGAGATACCGTCCACCAAGCGTGGCGGATAGATAGCACCCACTGGTGCCGGCGGTGAAGAGTTGGCTGGACTTGCCGTAAGTGATGGCATTGCTCCAAGCGCCAGTGGCGGCACCGGCAATGTCCAACACATCGATGTTGCTGGTGTTACCGCCCCGGATGAAGTAGATGAAGGAGTGGCGGTGGAGTCCCAGCCGATGCCGAATGACTGCGCGGCGACATTCCCTGCTCCGTGGGCAACAGGGGCCGCCCAAGTGGTGATGTCCCAGGCATTCCCGGCGATGCTATAATTATACAACGAAGTCGTGCCTGATGTCCTCAAAAGAATTTTGTCGTTATCGTTCTCGACGACAAACTTGGCGGTAGAGGATGGGGTGACGGTCCATGCCCCGGCAAGAGTGAAGACGGCAGTGGCTCCAGCGGTGTGCGTGGAAATGCGGCGACGCTGACCGACGGCGGTGGGAGTGCCGGTGTCCTCAACAATGCGGATCTGGAAGTTCCGGTATTCATCCGCACGGATGGCGGACATGCCGCCTCCAGTAATGGATGAGGCAGCCGTGGCGGTGGCGACGATGCACTGGATGGGCGAGGCGACATTGTAGCTGCCAGCACCGGACACAAATCCACTGCCGGGAGCGCGGTCGAAGGGGACGTAATGCTCTGCAAGCGCCACCAAGGCGGAATCCGTGCTGATGGTCGCAGGCAGGTTGGCGAAGGCAAGACCCACAGAGTTGTAGGAGTTGGTGGCAATGTCGTAATACCGCCAAATGTTTGTTTGCGAAGTTCCGGCATTGAGCAGGAAAACTCTGCCGCTGAGGATTTCGTAAACGTCGCCAGTGGCAGGGACAAATGACAGCGCGGATGACAGGGTGATGGCTGGGGTGGTGGTGCCGCCGGTATTGGCGATGATGGTCCGCTCTTCCACCTTACCGCTTCCACCTGCGGTATTCCCGGTGATGCGGATGGTAAATCCTACGCCATCCCCGCGGTTGGCAAGTTGGTTTGCCCCGACGGCGGCGAGCAAGGCGGTGCTGAGATTAAGCACGGTGCTGGTGCTCCCGGCGGCGAGGAAACCAACGGGGCCAGCGGGGTGGAATACGCAAGCGGCCCCTGCCCCAAACGTCCCGTTGAGGGCGGGTGATGTGAGGGGCAACCATTCTCCAACAATTGGATCAAAGGTGTCAAACGCAGTGCCTGAGCGCAAGAAAAACAGCAAAGGGATGCGGGTGGCGTCATTCCGCATGTCGGAGGTGAGGCAGCCCCCAGCGGCGTGGGTGGCAACGGTGGGAGCTTCCGGCCTCCAAAGAGGGACATCGATGATGGGCTTGGCGCTGAGAGTAGTAGGCATTGGTTTTTTAAGTTAAAGTTATGAGATGATTCCGCTGCCGCGCACGGCCAAGGCCCAAGCCGAATGCATGGCATCGAGGATCATGCTGTTGGCTGGGACTCCGGCAACCTGGGACATGCTGGTGACGGTGCCGACAGTAGTCACACCGTTGACGGTGGTCACGGTGCCGAGGGTCTGGGCTCCACCATTCGGATCAAGCATGACACGCAATCTCCCAGTGGTCGGCTCCAGGAATGATTCCAACAGAGACCGGATCGTGGTCAAATATTCTGCGGCGTCCGCCATGATTGGCGTGGTATCAGGGCGGGCAGTGATCAGGGAGGCGATGCTCGCCAAGGTTGGCGTGGTATCAGGGCGGGCAGTGATCAGGGAAGCGATGCTCGCCAAGGTTGGCGTGGTATCAGGGCGGGCAGTGATCAGGGCGGCGATGCTCGCCAAGGTTGGCGTGGTATCAGGGCGGGCAGTGATCAGGGCGGCGATGCTCGACAGGATGGTGGACAGATCGGCGGTGGTGCCGCAACTGGCCAAGCCTTGGATGATGGCTTTGGCGTCCGGGGACAGGTGTTGCCCGTAGGCGTTGCGGAAGTCGCCAAGGGATTTTGATGTGGCGTCTGTAAGGATGCTCATGGTGTTTCAGATTTCATAAGGTTGGATTCGCGCAGCCTGCGGCGTTGCAGGCCCGGAATATCCGGCCAGAGCCGGCGCATGGAGAGGATCTGCGCGGCGATGGCGTCCGCCTTGTTGGTGATGAACCGATTTGTCAGGATGTCCCTGATACAGGCCATTTCCCGGCGGCGGGGGCCGGAGAGGGAGGGTCCGCGATTGAAGATGAGGCTGACAAGGACGCCCTGCTGGTCAGGGGTGAGGACTTCCAAGCCGGGGAAGGTTTTGGCGGTGACGGCCCGCCATTTTGGCAGGGTGCAGCGCTCAAAGACTTCATAGGCGGCATCCTTGGAGATACGCTGGCAGAGCTTCATGCGCTGTTCCAACGCTTCAGCGGCAGCGCCTTTTTTTCCGACGGCGCAGTGCAGGTGCAGCATGGACTGCTGATCCAGATGACGTGACCAGGCGACATCCAGTTCCTGAGCCGTGCAATAGCCCAAATCAAACCCGACTCCAATGGTAATGCCCGAATTCCCCGGTGGACGCATCCATGGCTGATCCAAGCCCTCACACTCCAAGATCAGCGCCAAGGCAAGCGGGCCGCACTCAGCGACCGTAAGGCCATCCCTGACGGGGGGAGATGTGCGACTGAAAAGGCTGGTGATAAATTTCAGCATGGACTGGAGATAAATCAGGGCGCGGCAGAGACGGGAGACTTGCCAGTGAGGGTGCGAAATGCGGCCCCGGCTTCGTCCAAGGTGGGGGATGGCCTGGGGGGTGGCGTCCAACTGATATTTCCCTGGACGCCGCCATAGCCGAGCGCGACGCTGACAGTAGGCCCGCCGGCGCAGCCAGTAAGGATGGCGGCGATGGGGAGCATGCATAGCATGATGATGTGGCGCTTCATGGGTGGCAGCAGTAAGTTATTTGGAGCGGGCTTCGGCGGTGGAAACTTTGTTGTCGCGGGCTGAGACGCCCAAGATCAAGCCTCCCAGACCGGTCAAGGTGGCAGAAACCCAGGTGTAATTGGGTGGGAGGCTTGGCGCGAGCAGTTGGCCAGCCGCAACAAGGATGCCTCCGAGGGTGGTTTTCCAGGATTTCATAAATAAGTTATGGGTTCAGTTTGTGGTCGATCTTTTCGAGAATTTTCAAAGCGGCGGCGAGGCGCTCGGAACTGACGGACTCCTTTAGCTCAAGATCGCGCAGGCGGGCTTCGCCGATCTGATTATTGAGCGTGTTGTTGTTGACGGCAATTTGCAGGGTGGTAACCCAGACTCCCAAAGCGAATGCTCCCGCCAGGATCCACCATCCAATCTTGACGACAGTATCAATGGTCTGAAGCCGATCTTTAAATTCATCCTGCATGTCTTCGCTCATGATCAGTTCTGACATTCTGGTAAAATGATTAAATGGATCAAATCAATCATCCGCTTACCAAGAGGCATGAGCAGTGCGCCTCCACGTATTGGTCGCGGTGCAAATGTAGAAATAGCTGGCGTCCCATGCTATCTCCCCAACATTGCCCGCTGCGGTAGCCGACGCTGGCGTGCGGGCCGTGGTGGCACGAAGCGAGGTGCCGGTGATTGCGCCAAATGTTTGCGCATCAGAAGTGCCCAGTCCCAAATTTACCCGCAGATCAGCGGCAGATGGGATCTGCCCAAATCCGCTGCCGCCAGCGACATCCGTGAGCCGATTGATCGCACCGGCGACAAGCTGTGCAAAAATGGCCAGACCCGCAGGACTGAGGTGGATGAGGTCATTGAAATATGTGGTATCTGACGGGGTTTGGAATCGCGGTTCTGCGGCAATATCCACGAGGGCATCAGAGAAACTATATGCCCCAGCCCGGACCAAGGCATTAAATGCCAATCGCATTGCATCAAATCCTGACGGTGTGCCAGCGCCGGTACGGGGCATGACCGTAGTGGCAATGACCTGATAGCCTGCTGCGCGACGAGCGGTGCAGTAGGCCCTGTAGTCCGCGTAGATGCTGGCCGCGGTGCCGGGTTTAGATCCACCCGTTGCGTAATAGATTTCGTTGGTCGGACCTTCGGCAACGACGATTTTGTAAGCCGCCGCAGGATTGATTTTTGCATCAATCTGAGTCGGGGCATCCGCCGTCATTGCGGCAAGATCCTGCCCTTGGACACCAAGGTTGTGCACCGTCCAATTGCCTCGGAGCATGGCAAGGATTTGGCTGGGCCAATCCGAATCGGGTACACTATCTCCCAATGTGCCCTGCGTGATTGATGATCCGTCACAAATAAGTTGCGAAGTCTTGACGTAACGCTTGTTGAGCCACTGCATGACGGCATCGTCATCATCTTTGCTGAGTACGCCAGCAAATTCAATCTGCTCTTTTACCGCGACATTGCAATAGTTTGCGCCAGTGGTGTAGCTGCCAAGGATACGCACTGATGCCGCTGCCGATGTGCCGGCATTATCAATTTTGGTAGCCAGCGGATCGCCATTGATGGACAGCACACTATTTGGCCCATTCATGATGCATTTCATGACTATCCAGTGCCCCGCAGTTCGGACATTGAGTGGGAGTTTGACGTAATTTGCCCCGTCGCCGGTCATATACCACGAGCTACCAGCGCCGGTTCCGCCAACGCCAGCAAGGTCAGCGAAGGTGTTGCGTTGTTGGTTGACAATGGACCCAACTGCATTGGTGCTCCAAGGACACATTGCGGTCGTTGTCGGGAACCCAGTTTTGACGACCGTGTAAATGGAGCATGGGAAACTCCGTGGGATATTGGCCTGCAATGCGGAGGTGCCAGCAAAATCAGCGAAGGGTTGCTGGTAAATGCCATCCCGCCGGACAACGGGCTGTAATCCGCTAGTTGCTTGCACAATCGGAGTGCCAAGCGTGCCGGTATTGGCCCAAGCCAAAGCTTTTCCTCCATTTGGATAGGCCAAGGCATTATTGCGAAACCAAACATCGGCAGTGGCGCAGATGGCGGGAGGCGGGGCAGATGCGTCATTTTCCACCGGAGTCAGGCGGCCGTCAATAATCTCATCAAAAGCAACGCTGCTCTCATGCAGATCAACCACAGCGGCCAGCACGTTCCGCTCTGCTGCGATATGCGGCGTGAATTTGGATCCGTAGGCGCTGGTAAGTTCGTTCCAATTTTCGTTATTCATACTAAAAAAGAGGGAAAGCCGGGGCAAACAATGACTTGCCTGCCCCGGCTGGTGGGTAGTGGATCAGGCGGTGAGCTTGACGACGGTGGTCGTGCAAGTGGTGGCCGGCATGAGGATGGCAGCGGATCCGGATGGGGTGACGCCGCTGTAGTTGATGTTGAACTGCGTGTCCGGGGTGGCGGTGGCAAGCAGGGTGACGGTGATGAGTTTTACACCGCACTCTCCATCCGCCCAAGTGAGCGTGCCGGAAGCCGTGGTGTATTCATTCCCGGTGCCAGCGGTGGCAGTGCCAGCGGCGGTAGCCCAAGCGAGGGTGACCGCGCCACTGGCGGCAGATCCGGCAGGGACGGAGCGGACCACGGCAACCTTGAGGGTGAGGGTGGTTCCAGCCTTGGCTTCCACGGTGCACTCGGTGGTGAGAACCCCCACAACGGATGGCAGGGTGCCGCCGTCGGCACAGGTCGCTTTTTCCGCGCAAGTGAGGCCATCGACAGGGCAACCGGGATCAACCGTGACAGGCACGAGAGGCACGTTGTCATAATCGTCCAGGCCGATGCGGTTGGCGATGCGCTCCATGGTGGGCAGGCGGGACCAGATGATGCCGGTGCCACGGGGCTGTTGAGGGTCCATCTTCCAGGCCTGCTTGAGGCGCGGCTTGAACTTGGTTTCATCCTCGTTGCACTTGAGGAATGCTCCGCCAATCATCTTGACTTCGGATGTCGCGGCCCAGGCTTCCGCTCCAGTGGTGACCGGCGTGGAAGGCTCCAGGCCGAATGGACGCAAGAGGTAGGAAGCAGGATCTGCGGCCCAGATGGGGGACACGAGGGCGTGACGCACGCCGTAGTCATCCGTGAAGCTGGATCCTTGATAGCGCTCGTCTCCGAAAGCACGCACGCCACGATTGACGGCCTTCCACTTGCGGCGGTCCACGGGAACGAATTCGCGGGAGGATGGGCCGGTTTGTTTGATGTAGCCAAAGGGCAAATCGACCACTTTCAGATTGATGCCGTCCACTTCCAGGGTGGAGCCGATGGAATAGGCTGGCATCTGGGGACCCATCGCGGCCATGCTCTGCATTTGCCAGCCCGCCGCGCCATTGAACTGGCGGTGCAGGAGATAGGAATACAGCACGCGCTCGTGGATGTGCCAGGTTTTTTTGCCGGCGAAATCGTTGCCGCGCAGATGCTCATCGAACAGCTTGGCCGTGCTGGCGGTGAACACTGCATCGGGAATGTTGGGGATGCTGCCCAGGGTGAAGTTCAAGCCCTTGTCGCCAGTCTCGGACGTGTTCCAGCCATTCAGGGCCATGGTCAAGAACATGTTCCATTCCTTGATTCGCATGGCGGCGCGGGGCAGGGAGCGGGCCAATTCCTTGATGTATTTCGGGAACAGTCCACGGGTTTTGCCCCGGTATTTCGTGATGCATTGCTCGGCATCCTCAACGATGATATACTGCGTCTTGCCCCGGAATTCCTCGGAGCCGGAGGCCAGCATGGTGACAGCGCGGGGAGAGCAGGCGGTGTGATCATCGGAGCTGATGATGGCGCTCACCTCGGCAGTAGAATAGCATCGGCCGGGGGCGAAGGTCTTGGTGGAATCCGAGTGGGTTTCCTTGAATTCAGGGGCTTCGATGAAGGGCGACAGCAGGTCCATGGTGTAGGTCCGGCTGATTTCATCGTCCTGCATGGTGGGAGGGCCGATGTTGAAGTGATTCGACAGGGACAATTCGGGCAGGAGATCCTCGCGGTTCTTTTCCCATCCGTTGTCGCGGATGTCGGTTTGGGCGGCGGTCAGGCCAGCATCCGCCCAGGTGGCGGGTTGGCCGTTTTCAATGAGGTTGCATCCACAGGGCATGGTCGTAAAAAGTTAGGGCGTTGGTAATGGGAAGCCGTCCGCAGATCCTGCGGCGGTGGGGTGAATGGTGAGACGCCAACCTTACCTTGCGCCCCGGCTATGCTGACGACGGTGAGGAACTGAATCCATTTTCCGTCTGCGTTCCGGTTTGCTTTCTCGGAGGGGAATCCCTCTCGGTGGGGGAATGCTGCATGATTTTCCTGGGAATGCAATTGCAAATTTTGTGCAATAGTGGATTTTCAGAATCCCGACCTCGTAGGAGGTGGGAGCGCGACCGGTGGACGGGTGAACACGGAAAATGAGCGCCTGCTCCACCGGCGCATTTAATTCATAGCCATATGTCAGAAATTCTTGCCGACCTGCCCCGCCTGATTACCGTCAAGGTGCGGAAAGAGTTCACGCAGAATTTCAAAAGCGGCCAGAATGAATATATCGAGGGCCATTTGCTGGGGGTCCGGTGCCAGGAAGGGGCAAGCCTGCAATTCCAAGTGCGGTTTCAGGAACCAGGCTATGCGGGTGCGATGTTTTGCCTTCCCATCCAGGCCATTTGCTGGAAGCCATGCGGGCGTCCGCCATCTGAGCTGGTCCAGCCGTGGGATACGTTTTCCAGTAATTTCGCCGTGCATGAATTCAAACTGCACAAAGTAAGCTTGCGCGGACCCCTAGGACGCTTCAGTCTCACCTTCCCCCCCGGAACGCCAATGAGCAAAATTTCCATGAAGACTGTTTTCCAAACCCCTGTTCCCACCAATTGGAGCGAAGAGCAAATTGGAGGAGTCGCGGAGGAAGTCGCCAGAAAACTGGGCTACAAGCCTGGCAGCGACATCACGGCCTTCGTGAAACGTGAACTTGGCGGCACAGTGGATGTGGATGACTGGCGTGAACCCGCTCCCACCGGCGAGATTCAGGTGCGTGGCCCTGGCGATTTTACCATTTGGCTGTCTCCGTATACCGCGCCAGCCAGGGATACCTTCACCATTGCCCATGAGTTGGGCCATTACTTCTTGCATTCCAAAATCGGAAAGCGTCCTATTGAGGTGAAACGGGAGGGCAACAACAGGCTGGAGTGGGAGGCCAATTGCTTTGCAGCCGCTTTTTTGCTTCCTGCTGAAGAATTCACTCAAGCTTGGGGCAAATATAACGGCAACATTGGTATTGTTGCGGCAAAGTTTGGCGTCTCAACCAGCGTGGTCAGCATCCGGGCAGAGCGTCTTGAGTTGCCTAAATGAATTTCAAGCAGGCCCTTACTCGCGAAGAGTTGAAGGCTCTGTTAAAGCCTCACTTGCGCCTTTTCATGAGCGTAGATGTGGTAAACTCCACCGCTTTGAAGCATGGCTCCCGAGAAGAAAATCCGGCACCTCCTGTTTGATGGTGTAACCACCCCAGCACCGGCAAGGACTACAGCGGTCACCATCGCCTGATCCGGGGATGAATCTGTCGTCGATGGTATGGCTGTTTCTTTGCCGGCAAATCGGGCAGCGAAACCACAGTTCTCCAAACCACCGCTCACCCCGGATCGGCTTGCATTTCACGGCGATAACAGCTCGCCCGTCCTCAATGGCCAGTAGAGGATATATCACCGGGGCAAGCCCGGCCAGGATGCGGCGGGCGAGTTCTTGCTGAGCGGGAATTTTGGCGACGCGATTCCGCAAGCGGGTCAAATATGGGTGGTCCACAGGTGCATTGTGGTTGCACCCGGACATGGATCGGCTAATATGAGTGCATCGTTCTAAGCGTAGCAACTCGGGTGCCCTCACAGGTCCGGGTTGTTTTCGTTTAGAAGGCATTGGTCCGATAAGCAGCCTTGAGGGCGGCGACGGCGGACGGCTCAATCCGGACGGCTCTGCCTATTTTGATGAAGGCCAAGGTTTTTGCCTTGAGCAGATTATCCACCGTGCGGGGACAGACGGCCAGTTGACGGGCGACCTGCTTTTTTGTTAGAAGAACAGGATCGGTATTCGAGGGTGCAATGAAGGGAATATTTAAGGACATGGTGGGGCAGCGATGAGGGTTAAGTCGCCCACGGCCCTGCCTTTCCGGCAGTGTTTTTACCGCAGTGATACGACTTGGATTCCGCCCCCAAATATGGGGGAAGCTATCTTTTTCGCTGAGACGCCAACCTCTGCTTGCCCACTGGAATTCGGCTGCCAGTTCTCGAACCTAATCGATTTGCAGTCTGCCTACCTCGGGCTTTCTCGGCGTCTGTTTCAACGCTCGGTGCATGACCATTACCAGCGCTTGCCGCTAATGCAAGTATTTCGCGTTTTTATTTTCATCAGAGACAAGATCGATGGAAGGCAGAAGGGGAGGAGCTAGGCTGATTCCAAGGCTGGCATGATGGTGGTTTTATCAGGTGCGATGGTGCCGCATTCCATGCCACCGTCAGAGTTCCAGCAACGTGTCAGCCTTTTTCCCGTGCCGCTTATCATCGAGCGCATCGGGTGCGGGCAGTCCGTGGCGTATGCCTGGCAACAGGGCACAAGGACGCCGGAGCCGTGGCAACAGGAATTGATTCTGGAAAAGCTGGGCAGTCCACCGGAGGCGAGTGAGCCGGTGAAAAGGGGACGGGGCAGGCCACGGAAGGTTACCGGCGCAGTGCCCCGCCAGCCTGGGTAGACTGACGGGGCGGGGGTTCGGGGGTTTCCTCTGATTCAAGGCACTTCAATCCGCTTCAGCCAGGGTAGGCTTGGCACAATCTGGAAATAGGCCGGCCGCTCCAGGCATTTGTGGGGCCGTCCCTTTTTGTTATCCCACGCGCTGCCAATCCATGCCTTGCCTACGTCATCGGGACCGGGTGCGCGGTCAATCTGGCCGGGTGACAGGTGGCAGGACCATGGGGAATCGCTGCCATCCTCAACCATCCACTCGACGCAATACGCGCCCGGCTGCCATTGATCCACGGGGAGCATTGATACGACGATGTGCCGCGCTCCGGGCCGCATGTCTGAGATCGCGGAGCGCTGGGAATCTGGCACCATGAGGCGGGCGGCTCCGGCGTTGATGGAGAGATAAAGCAGGCCACGGGCGGCGATTTCGTGCGTCCAGTAATTGGATGCGGTAATCAACGGGCCGTGGTTTTCGATGGTGAGGAGGTCATGCATAATGTTATTTGTTTACCCATGGAGTGGCAGATTGCGCCATGCTGCCCCGCAGCGGTTGGGCCACGGGGCAGACGGGCGGAATCAAATGCTGACCATGGTTTCCCGGAGCCAAGCGGCTTTTACGGCTCGTTCCGCCTGCTCCCGTTGACCGTTTGCAGCGGC
>RFSU01000008.1:25000-26456 GCA_009923795.1 Sphingomonadaceae bacterium | reverse complement strand
ACCACTTTAATTGGCGAACAGCCAAACCCTTGGGACCTGCTCCAGCCCCAGGATGTGATGAGCCGACATCGAGGTGCCAAACAACCCCGTCGATATGAGCTCTTGGGGGTTATCAGCCTGTTATCCCCGGCGTACCTTTTATCCGTTGAGCGATGGCCCTTCCACGAGGGACCACCGGATCACTATGACCGACTTTCGTCTCTGCTCGACTTGTCAGTCTCGCAGTCAGGCTGGCTTATGCCATTGCACTCTAACAGACGGTTTCCAACCGTCCTGAGCCAACCTTCGCGCGCCTCCGTTACTCTTTGGGAGGCGACCGCCCCAGTCAAACTACCCGCCACAGAGGGTCCCTGCACCGGATAACGGTGCGAGGTTAGACATCAGAAAACAACAGGGTGGTATTTCACCTATGGCTCCACGACAACTGGCGTCATCGCTTCAAAGCCTCCCACCTATGCTACACAGTTATTTCCTAATGCCACTCTGAAGCTGCAGTAAAGGTGCACGGGGTCTTTCCGTCTAACCGCGGGTACCCCGCATCTTCACGGGGAATTCAATTTCGCTGAGCATCTCTCGTTACGCCATTCGTGCAGGTCGGAACTTACCCGACAAGGAATTTCGCTACCTTAGGACCGTTATAGTTACGGCCGCCGTT
The DNA here is from genome assembly GCA_009923795.1 of Sphingomonadaceae bacterium. Classification (GTDB taxonomy): domain Bacteria; phylum Pseudomonadota; class Alphaproteobacteria; order Sphingomonadales; family Sphingomonadaceae; genus Aquisediminimonas. The sequence goes on along the minus strand of RFSU01000008.1, from coordinate 25,801 downwards.
TACTGGGGCTTCAATTCGGAGCTTGCACCCCTCCTCTTAACCTTCCAGCACCGGGCAGGCGTCAGGCCCTATACGTCGTCTTGAAGCCGACTTAGCAGAGCCCTGTGTTTTTGCTAAACAGTCGCTACCCCCTGGCCTGTGCCCCCCACAAAAAGTTGCCTTAATGTGGGGCCTCCTTCTTCCGAAGGTACGGAGGCAATTTGCCGAGTTCCTTCAGGAGACTTCTCTCAAGCGCCTTGGTATACTCTACCAGACCACCTGTGTCGGTTTCGGGTACGGTCTATACGGTGGGGCTATTTCCTGGAACCTCTTCGAAGCCAGCTCAATCCAATAAGAGCTGACAACACACGAGATCCGTCACACACCACCAGGCCCACGAATATTAACGTGGTTCCCATCGACTACCCCCTTCGGGCTCGTCTTAGGGGCCGGCTCACCCTGCGCGGATTAGCCTTGCGCAGGAACCCTTGGTCTTTCGGCGAAAGGGCATCTCACCCTTTTTATCGCTACTCATGTCTGCATTCGCACTTCCGATACCTCCACGACCCATTACCAGATCGCTTCACAGGCTTACGGAACGCTCCGCTACCGCGTGTATTGCTACACACCCTAAGCTTCGGTGCACGTCTTGAGCCCCGTTACATCTTCGCCGCAGGATCTCTTATTTAGACCAGTGAGCTGTTACGCTTTCTTTAAATGATGGCTGCTTCTAAGCCAACATCCTGGTTGTTTTGGAAATCCCACATGCTTTCCCACTTAGACGTGACTTGGGGACCTTAGCTGTAGGTTAGGGCTGTTTCC
>RFSU01000008.1:0-20000 GCA_009923795.1 Sphingomonadaceae bacterium | reverse complement strand
CTGGCTGGGGTTTGCGAACGCATCAAGGCCTGTTGCAAAGTCGCCCGGCCTGTATGTCCGCACCTTGGCCCATTGCGCCTCGCTTGCCACATAAATTTTGGGGAAGATCGCTGCCAGCTCAAGGCCAAGGATGCCGTCCCTCTTGGCCGCAAAACTGCCTGTATCGACAAAACGCACGTCCGTCGTTTACAGAAATGGCCGCGCCCGATAGCGCGCGACTTGATTGATCGATGGCGCATTGATGGAGACCGATGCTAACCCGCCATTATTCTGCTGAAATTCACGGTGCTGATAGTTTACGGCCAAATGCAATCTGCCACTGCCGATCTTTGGCGCATAGACCCCGCGCACCGCACCAATCCATCCATCATTGTCGAAAGACCCATCGATACCATGGGCGGTGAAGAGCCCAGCCTCGAAGCGATACAGAGCGTCCTTGCCGATCAAAGCAGCCGCAGCGCCCAATCGACGCGTATTGGAAAACGCCTCATTCATCTGACCGCGCTCAAGGAATGTGATGTAATTGGAGCTTGTAATTTGATCGAGGCCATTCAGCGTCTCGAAATTGCCGACGCGGACCAGAACATCCTTGTCCTTATTGGTCCAACTCGTGAAGACATTCCCAAAAGCCACGTTGCCATTGGCGAAGTCAGCCTCAATTTTATAGCCAAAGCCGCCCGGCATGGAGCCCTCAGCACCAAGACGCACCCTGCGAATACGACTATTAAACCCAAGGCTGCGGTTCACAGAATAGGATCCAGGCGGCGCGATATATCCGACATCATAATGGATGCGGCCGCGCGGTTTGAAAGACCATCCATCATAGCCGGTAATCTGGGGCGCGCCGCGCCAATTTGGCAATGCCTTAGGAAGCTGCTTTTTCAGCACGTCAAGCTGCGCCTGAAGAGCTTCAACCTGCTTTTGCAGAGCATCAACCTGTTCAGAAGTCGCCGTTTGCTGCGCCTCCTGAGCCTGAGCAGAGTGCGCGCAGGCTGCCATCAACACCATGGAGCCTGCAACGCTTGTCCAAACGCATTTTGTCATACCCGCGCCCTTTATCGATCCGAAAGAAGCCACACAAAATTTAAGACAAGAGTATCTTCGTAATGACTTTTCCTAACAAGCCTCAAGCGGGCTTCTGAAACAAATCTGAATGATCAATCAGCCGTCGCGACATCGGCATCGCTGCCAGAGGCGCGACGCGGACGACTGCGGCGGCGCGGTGGCGCCTGCTCTTCGTCAACATCCGGAAATGTGTCGGCCGTCACACCCAAAGCGGGCGGAAGGATCGACACGTCAATCGTTGTGTCCTCGGCCTGATCGCGATGCTGGCCCGTGTCGCGCGCAGGCGCCGATTCACGGCGCTCACCACGACGGGGCTGACGGGGCTGCTCTTGACGTGCGTCACTTGCACTATAGCCGTCATCTTGCTGCTCGGATGGTTGGCCGCGACCGTAATCCTCTGTGTCGCCGTCGGACCCGTCCTCAGAAGACCACTCATCCCGACGTGGCTGACGATTCTCTTCAAATCGCGCGCGATTTTCCGCCACGATGCGGAAATAATGATCCGAGAACTGGAGATAATATTCCGTCAAAACCCGATCACCCTGAAGCTGTGCCTCACGGGCCAGATTCTTGTACTTCTCAAGCATTTGAGGAGCATTGCCGCGGGCGCGATTATCGATCCGGCTGCCATTATCTTGGCGACCGCCATTTCCTTGCGGCCCACGACCGCGTCCACGCCGACGGTTCGACTGACGATTATTAAGCAAGTGATTTGATCCTCAATTACTAAGGGGTCGCCCCAATTCTTCCAACAAACGGAAAACGCGCCATCAAGGAACGCCTATCGGCCTCCCTTCACCCAAGCTGACAAACCCATTCAGCCCGGAATTTGATGAGAACAGCGGCGCGGCTTCGAGTTTCCCCGCAAGCGGCGCTACGACTTTCACCCAAGCTCCTAGCACATATGTCGACGAAACCAAGCAAAATTATGCCTTCCGGGTTAAGCGCAGGCAGCGATCACGCCCGCCCAGATCCTGCAACACCTCCACGCGCAGATCCCCGCCCTCAAACAAACTTGCGGCCGTGCGGCCTTGATCATAACCGATCTCCAAACAGGCGCAGCCTGTTGGCAATAGAAGGCGCGGGATGTCTTGGGCCAAACGCCGATAGTCAGCCAACCCATCTGGTCCGGCGTATAGAGCTTCCAGCGGCTCATAGTCGGCAACCTCTCGGGGAAGCTGCGCATGTTCTTTTATGTAAGGCGGATTGCACAGAATAAGGTCAAAGCGCTCGTCCAGTCCCTCTCCCCAATCACCCGATTGGAAGCCAGCCCTGCCCCCCAAATTGCAGACATCAGCATTGTTTCGGGCGATCGTCAGCGCGGTTTGGGATCGATCAACGCCGATCCCTGTGGCGTCGGGCCAGTGCGATAGTGCAGCCAGGAGAAGCGCGCCTGACCCTGTTCCAAGATCAAGAATTTGGGCCGGCGCACGATCAGAGAAAAAGCTGATCGCAGCCTCGATCAGCGTTTCACTATCGGGCCGTGGCACAAGGACGCCCGCGCCAATTTTCAGGGAGAGTGTCCAGAAATCTCTCTCGCCGATGATGTAAGCAACCGGTTCATGCGCCAACCTGCGCCCAACAAGTGCTTCAAAGTCTGGCGGAACTGAGCCTTCAAGGCCGCTGAGCAACAACTGATCACGGCTGATGCCCAAACCAAATGCAGCCAATAGCTCCGCATCCAGTCTTGGCGTTGCACTTACACCCGCAAGCTGAGCTGAAGCCGCGTTCAGAGCGTCACGCAGCGTCATCCAGCCCTGCCAAACGCTCTGCTTGATCCGCCGTCACCAAGGCGCTGACCAACTCATCAAGCTGCCCCAGCATCATTTCGGGCAAGCGATGCAGCGTCAGATTGATCCGATGGTCCGTCACGCGCCCTTGCGGATAGTTATAGGTGCGGATGCGTTCTGAGCGATCCCCGGAACCGACCATAGATTTTCGAGTACCTGATCGTTCAGCATGGAGGATCTCACGCTCACGCTCATAAAGGCGCGTCCGCAAGACCTGCATCGCCTTGGCTCGATTCTTATGCTGGGACCGCTGATCCTGCTGGATAACAACTAGGCCCGTTGGAATATGCGTAATCCGAATGGCGGAATCGGTTGTGTTGACGTGCTGGCCACCCGCGCCAGAGGATCGGTAGATGTCGACCTTCAAATCTTTCTCATCGATCTGAACGTCAACCTCTTCGGCTTCGGGAAGAACGGCAACGGTAGCCGCCGATGTATGAATACGCCCGCCGCTTTCTGTCGCAGGCACACGCTGCACGCGATGAACACCTGATTCGAACTTGAGCTTTGCGAAGACGCCCGCGCCCGTGATCGATGAGACGACTTCCTTATAGCCGCCAACTTCGGATTCGCTCGCCGATATCAGCTCAACCTTCCAACCCTGCATGTCGGCGTAACGCTGATACATGCGAAAGAGATCGCCTGCGAATAGGGCTGCCTCATCGCCGCCAGTGCCAGCTCTCACTTCGAGCATTGCCGAGCGTTCGTCGGCGCTGTCCTTTGGGAGAAGGCGAATGGCCATATCGCGCTCTGCCTCGGGCAGGCGCGCTTTGATAACCTGCAATTCCTCAGCGGCCATATCGCGCAGTTCGGGATCATTGAGCATCGCCTCAAGATCGGCGAATTCTATGCGAAGCCGCTCGAGTTCAGCGGCCGCTTCTGCGACAGGCTCAACCTCAGCATATTCTTTGGACAAAGCAACAAAGCGATCCGGTGGCAAATCTCCAGACGCAAGCTGCGATTGCAACTCGTCACGACGGGAGAGAATAGCAGTGAGGCGTGCTGCCGAAATGGAGGCCGTCATACGACTGCCGAAACCAGATTAGCCAAAGACACTTCGTCTTGAGCGCCCGTGCTCAGGTTTTTCACGCTGGCCACGCCCTTGGCCAGTTCATCATCGCCGATGATGATCGCAAACCGCGCGCCCAGATCATTGGCCTTTTGCATGCGCTTTTTCATGTTGCCCTTAAACGCAAGGTCGGCCGAAATCCCGGCGTGTCGCAATGTTGCAATAATGCCAATTGCGGCCAGCTCAGCCGCTTCGCCCAAAGGAACGAGAACGGCGTTAACTGATGGTGCCGCTGGGCAATCGATCAGCATGGCAAGGCGCTCAATACCAGCAGCCCAGCCAACCGCCGGTGTCGGATGCCCGCCCAAGCTCTCCATTAATCCGTCATAGCGCCCGCCGCCCAGAACCGTGCCCTGAGCCCCCAAACGATCCGTCACAAATTCAAACGCTGTATGGCGATAATAGTCCAACCCGCGCACAAGCCTGCTATCGCGAACCCATTGAACGCCGGCCACATTCAGCCCTTCGGTCACACTACCAAAAAAATCGCGCGCCTCATCGGTGATGTAGGTATCAATATCGGGCGCCGCATCGGCAATAGGCCGATCGCGCGGATCTTTAGAGTCCAGAATGCGCAGTGGGTTCTTCTCTAATCGTTCCTGACTATCTTCAGATAAGTCAGCACGATGGTCAGAAAAATATTCGATTAAAGCTGACCGCCAGGCAATGCGCGTGCCGCCATCGCCAAGCGTATTCAGCCGGAGGGTCACCCCATCCGATACGCCCAATTCCCGAAGCACTTGATCCGCGAACACAAGCAGCTCAACATCGGCACCGGGTTCTCCCGCACCAATTATCTCTGCATCAATCTGATGGAACTGCCGATACCGGCCTTTTTGTGGACGCTCATACCGAAACAGCGGGCCATGCGTTGCAAGCTTCAACGGCGCAAATTGCTGCCAGCCTTCGGTTAGGAACGCACGACACACGCCAGCCGTGAATTCAGGGCGGAGCGTAATCGAATCCCCCCCACGGTCTTCAAAACTGTACATTTCCTTAGAAACAACATCGGTCGTTTCCCCAAGAGAGCGGGCAAAAACGGCCGTTGGCTCAATCACAGGGGTCTCTACGCGCCGGAACCCATAAAGGCGCCGGACGCGTTCAAAAGTCTCAACAACATGGGTGAAACGGTCTGCCGTCTCGCCCAACATATCCTGCGTTCCGCGAACGGGCCTTGGTGTTTCAATCTTCGCCATGAAACTGCCCTATCGCCACTAGCACCTCCACGCAAATTTCGGCATGAACATGAAAAGCATAATTAGGGGGCGACATGAAACTACGCTTTGTTTTTGCACCGATTTCCATCTTTTCGGCCTATGTGTCGGCACAAGATATTCCGCCTGCACGGGATACCGCCTTCCCGGGCACAATGCGTCTTGAAGTGGACGCACGGGATACAGAACAAGGCATTTTTCGTGTCCAGCAAAGCATACCCGTTTCGGCCTCAGGCCCAATGGTTCTGCTTTTCCCAGAATGGCTTCCCGGCACGCACGCCGCCCGCGGTCAAATTGAGAAAGTGGCCGGGCTAATCATCAAAGCGAATGGCAATAGTCTCGAATGGCGCAGAGACGCTCAGAACGTCTTTGCCTTTCATGTCGACGTGCCCAAAGGCACGCGCGAACTTGATGTCCGCTTCCAGTTTTTATCAGCGACAGAGCCTGATCAGGGCAGAGTTGTTGTGTCTCCAGAGATCATCAATCTTCAATGGCATTCTGTCTCTCTTTACCCGGCAGGGTGGTTCACACGACGCATTCCCATTGTAGCAAGTGTAACTTGGCCCGCAGGTTGGAAAGCGGCAACGGCACTCCGCCCGGCCAGCGCCAGTGGCAGCACAATCCAGTATCAAGCGACGGATTATGAGACGCTGGTCGACTCCCCTGTGTTTGCCGGAAAATACTCTCGCACAGAACAATTGGGTAACAACGTCACCCTCAGTTTATTTGCAGATGAGGCCAGATATCTCGCGGCGACCCAAGAGCAATTGGCGCCGCACAAAAAGCTTGTTGAGCAGGCCATAAAGCTCTTTGGCATGGTCCCTTTTGATCATTATGATTTTCTGGTCGGCTTAACCGATCAAATCGGCAGCATCGGGTTAGAGCATCATCGTTCGTCCGAAAATGTCGTTAACCCAGAATATTTTACGGACTGGGCCAGCGGGCCTGGACGGCGCAATCTCCTCCCCCATGAATTCAGCCACGCGTGGGTCGGTAAATACCGCAGACCAGCGGGCCAGATGGTGCCTGATTTCCGGACACCACTCGTCAATGATCTGCTCTGGGCTTATGAGGGGCAAGATCAATTCTGGGGCTATGTGCTCGGAGCGCGATCGGGCTTATTTAGCAAACAAGAAACGCTCGATGCGCTGGCCAGCATTGCTGCGGCCCAAGATGTCCGCCGGGCACGGGACTGGCGAGATGTGGAAGACACAACCCGCGATCCGATCATCTCTGCACGCCGCCCCAAAGGCTGGGTCAGCTATCAGAGAAGCGAAGATTATTATAATGAGGGCTTGCTGATTTGGCTCGAAATCGATGCAACTTTGCGGGCCCGGACGCGCGGCGCCAAGGGCATGGATGACTTCGCCAAAGCATTCTTCGCAGGGCCAAATGGCAAATGGGACGCGCGTGGCATCACCTTTGAAGAGGTTGCCTCTACCTTAAATGGTCTATCCCCCTTTGATTGGGCCAGCCTCTTAAAGGCCCGGCTCAATGGGAAAGCCGCCAATGCACCGCTCAGCGGCCTGACTTTGGGGGGATATCAATTAGCTTACACCAACGAACCGACGCCCTTCTTCAAGGACGCCGAAAAGCGGAGCGGCGAGGTCAATCTGACCTATTCTCTGGGGATGACGGTCAATAAGAATGGGCATCTGTCGACCGTCTTGTGGGACGGGCCCGCTTTCAAAGCAGGTCTGACAACAGCCGCTGAAATTGTCGCAGTGAATGGAAAATTGTTTTCCGAAGACGCGCTGCGCAATGCCGTTGCTCAAGCTGAAGGTGGCAAGGATCCGATCAAGCTAATTGTCAAAATCGGAAAGCGGGTAAAGGAAGTCGCCATAGAATGGGCGGGCGGGCATCGCTTCCCTCGCTTGGAAAAGGTGGGCGTTGGCGACGGGAGCCTTGATAAGCTCTTAGCGCCTCGCGACTAGTTTGGTGCATAAAAGCCACCCGAAAAATTAGCATAATATTGTGCGGCCGCGACTTTGCTGCGTCGCACAATAAGGCTAGACGCGCACCATCATGAGAATCGACCTAATCCCAGCGGGGGATAATCCGCCTGAAACTTTGAACGTTGTGATTGAAGTTCCAATCGGCGGCGAGCCTGTGAAATATGAGTTCGACAAGGCGTCTGGTGCGCTTTTTGTTGACCGTATTCTGCACACGCCGATGCGCTACCCCGCCAATTATGGCTTCATCCCGCATACCTTGGGGGATGATGGCGACCCTTTGGATGCCCTAGTCATAACCCGTTCGCCAATTATCCCGGGCGCTGTGATAAAAGTTCGTCCCGTCGGTGTTTTGTTGATGGAAGACGATAAAGGCGGAGATGAAAAGCTGGTCACGGTGCCGATTGACAGCACCTTTCCTTATTATGCCGAAGTATCAGGCCATGATGACCTTCCGCCAATTGTGACCCAGCAAATTGAACATTTCTTCGCCCATTATAAAGATCTGGAGCCTGGGAAATGGGCCAAGATAAGGGGCTGGGGAAATGCGGAAGAAGCAAAGCAGATCATCTGCGATTGCATTGAACGGGCCAAGAAGGCCGAGTTCTAAAGTCCAGCGCACTTATTTGGGGGCAGCGTCGATTGGTTCGGCCTGCTGCCGCGTTGCAATAAGGCAGCCAAGGACGATCAATGCTGTTCCGGCCAAGGTCGCCGAAGTCACTGGTTCGTTGAACGCGAACCAGCCGACAAGGGCCGCCCACAGAAATGCGGTATACTCAATCGGCACAAGCCGTTGAGCCTCCGCCCGGGCATAGGCCCAACTCATTAACATGAGCGAGACAAAAGCGAGCAACGCGGCCAGTGCAATGGCCGGCAGATGCGACACATCCGGCCATTCTGCCAACCAAGGTGCAGCGATTGCCATAGCTCCAAGGGCGACAGCGTTGATAAAAAAGGCAACTTCGATGGGCGTTGCGATCTGGGCCTGTTGGCGCTGCAGGATCAAGTTATAGGCATAGAGCACGGCCGATACCAAAATAGAAACCATGCCCCAAACGGCTTCCTTGTGCGCATCAGCAGGGTCTCCTCCAAGCCGGGCCGCCATGATCACAATGACACCCGCTAGCCCCAAGAGGGACGCGATAATCGCGTAAGAGCTGATCCGTTCCTTCAGCAATAAGGCCGCCAGATACAGAGTGATCAACGGCGCAATGAAGCTCAGCGCCATCCCTTCTGCCAGCGGGACGCGGGCAATGCCCCAGAAGAATGTGAGCGCCATAAGCCCCCCAATCAAACCGCGCTTAATGTGAAGCCGCATCGCTTCAGGCGATGGCCATCGAGAGCGCGTCAGCAAAAAAACGGTCCCGCCCAAACCAAAGCCCGCCAGCTGACGCCAGAGCATGGCATTATACGCCCCTAAAGCGATAGACAGCCCCTTCATCACCCCATCCATGACTGAAAAGAGCGCAATGCCAAGACAAGCAACCAAAAATGGCCATAGAAATGAAGAGGCTGGTTTGGGCATGGCGATAACTAGCGCCAGCCACCCGTTCCGCCACCATCAATGTTAAGCTTCTGGCCTGAGGCATAAGCATTTTGGGGCGACACGAACCATAAAACGGCCGCCGCGACATCCTCCGGCACTGACACCCGACCGAATGGAAACTGCGCGTCGAGCTCATGAATATTGGCAACGCCGGTGACTGCTTTGGCCAGACGCTCGCCCATGTCGGATACTGTCAAGCTTGGCGCCACGATATTCACCCGCACGCCGTTTTTCTGTTCTTCTTTGGCGAGCGTGAGGGCAAGCGCCTCCATCGCGGCCTTGCCCATATTATAGGGCGCGCCATTGGCCGCATGTGTCAAAGTTGCGACGCTCGAGATCATAACAATGTCAGATCGCCCATGTTTGCGCAGATGGGGCAACGCGCATTTGGACATATAATGCGGGGCAAAGGCATGCACCCGCATCACCCGCTCCATCTCCGCTGGGTCGGTATCGGCAACGGACTGCCCCCGGCTGGCAATTCCTGCATTGTTGATCAGGATCGACAGTCCCCCGAAATCGGCAGCGACGCTCTCCACCATATGCGCACAGGCCGCGAAATCATCGACGGATGCTGCATAAGCCTGTGCTGTACGACCCAAGGCGCGGATTTCCTCCACAACCTTTTGCGCCTCATCTGCTTCGCGGCGATAATTGATGGCAATGTCCGCCCCTGCATGGGCCAGCGCAAGTGCGATGCCCCGCCCAATACCGCGCGACCCGCCCGTGACGAGTGCAACGCGGCCCTGAAGCGGGGGTGTCAGCATATCTGGCATATCAAGATCAGGCCGCCAGCTTACGGAGGACGTAATGCAGAATGCCGCCGTTCATGAAATATTCGACTTCATTGGCGGTGTCGATCCGGCACAAGGCCTTGAAGGTGAAGCTGGAGCCATCCTTGCGGGTGACGTGCACATCTACTTCTTGGCGCGGTTTGAGATCGGCAACGCCGGTGATGGTGAAGCTGTCATCGCCCGTCAGGCCCAGCGACGTGCGGGTATCGCCGCCGATGAACTGAAGCGGGAGAACCCCCATACCGACAAGGTTTGAGCGGTGGATGCGTTCAAAGCTTTCCACGATGACGGCGCGGACGCCGAGCAAATTGGTGCCCTTGGCCGCCCAATCGCGCGAGGAGCCGGTGCCATATTCCTTGCCGCCGATGACCACGAGCGGGGTGCCATTTTCCTTATGCTTCATGGCGACATCGTAAATCGGCAGAACCTCATCCCAATAGCGAGACATGCCGCCTTCGATGCCGGGAACCATTTCATTTTTGATGCGGATGTTGGCGAAGGTGCCGCGCATCATGACGTCGTGATGGCCGCGGCGGGCACCGTAGGAGTTGAAATCAGATTTGGAAACTTGACGTTCCATCAACCACTTACCAGCCGGGCTATCCGCCTTGATCGAGCCGGCCGGGCTGATGTGATCGGTCGTGATCGAATCCCCCAAAATCGCCAGCGGCCGCGCCTCAACAATGTCCGCAACGGGTGCGGGCGTCATCGACATGCCGTCAAAATAAGGCGGGTTGGCCACATAGGTGGAGCCAGCGCGCCAATTATAGGTTTCAGACCCTTCGACATTAATCGCCTGCCAATGCGCGTCACCCAGATAGACATTGGCGTAGCGCGCAAGGAACATGCCGCGATCAATGCAGGCCGCCATCGCGTCGGATACTTCCTGATTGCTGGGCCAAATATCCTTCAGATACACGTCCTGCCCGTCCGTCCCCTGACCGATTGGCGTGGAGACAAAATCTTCGGTTACCGTGCCTTTCAAGGCATAGGCCACAACGAGCGGCGGCGAGGCCAAGAAATTGGCCCGCACATCTGGCGAGACGCGGCCTTCAAAATTGCGATTGCCCGACAAGACCGAGGCCGCGACGATATCGCCGCCGTTAATCGCCTTGGAAATCGGCTCTGCCAGCGGGCCGGAATTGCCGATGCAGGTGGTGCAGCCATAGCCCACCAGATTAAAGCCGATGGCATCCAGATGCGATTGCAGGCCTGCCTTCACCAGATAATCGGTCACAACCTGCGATCCCGGCGCAAGCGAGGTCTTCACCCAAGGCTTTGGCTTGAGGCCCAGCTCATGCGCTTTTTTGGCGACAAGCCCGGCCGCGACAAGCACGCCGGGGTTGGAGGTGTTGGTGCAGCTGGTGATGGCCGCAATCACAACATCGCCATCGCCAATGTCATGATCCTTGCCCTCAACCGGCACGCGCTTAAAGCCATCATGCTTATACAGATCGGCCAGATCCTTGTTGAACACATCATCCACATCGGGAAGCGCCACACGATCCTGCGGACGCTTTGGCCCGGCGAGCGAGGGAACCACAGTCGACATGTCCAGAGCCAGCGTATCGGTGAAAATCGGCTCTGGCGCATTGGGATCAATCCAAAGGCCCTGCGCCTTGGCATAAGCCTCTACCAGCGCAATTTGATCTTCATCACGGCCGGTCAGGCGCATATAATCGAGCGTCTTATCATCCACGCCAAAAAAGCCGCAGGTCGCGCCATATTCTGGCGCCATATTGGCCAGCGTCGCGCGATCGGCGAGCGTCAGCGCGTCCAGACCCGGGCCATAATATTCGACAAAGCGGCCGACCACGCCCTTGGCGCGGAGCATCTGCGTGCAGGTGAGCACCAAATCGGTCGCCGTCACGCCTTCGGGCAGACGGCCCGTCAGCTTAAAGCCGACAACTTCTGGAATGAGCATCGACACCGGCTGGCCGAGCATCGCGGCCTCTGCCTCAATGCCGCCCACGCCCCAGCCGAGCACACCCAGACCATTGATCATGGTCGTGTGGCTATCCGTGCCAACGCAGGTATCGGGATAGGCAATGGTCGCGCCCGATGCATCCTCAGATGTCCAGACGGCCTGAGCAATATGTTCCAAATTCACCTGATGGCAAATGCCCGTGCCCGGAGGAACCGCCTTGAAATTCGACAGCGACTTCGAGCCCCATTTCAGAAAGTCATAGCGCTCACCATTGCGGTAATATTCAATTTCCACATTCTGCTCAAACGCCTTGGGGTGGCCAAATTCATCCACCATGACCGAGTGATCGATGACGAGGTGAACGGGGACGAGCGGGTTAATCTTTGACGTATCGCCGCCCAGCTTTGCAATGGCATCGCGCATCGCCGCCAGATCGACGACGCAGGGCACGCCGGTGAAATCCTGCAACAGCACGCGGGCCGGGCGATATTGAATTTCATTCTGCGATTCTTTTGGATTCTTCTGCCAATCAACCAGCGCCTGAATATCCGCCGTGGACACCGTGAACCCGCCATCTTCAAAGCGCAGCAGATTTTCCAACAACACCTTCATGGAGAAGGGCAGCCGAGACACATCGCCCAGCTTTGCCGCCGCTTTCTTCAGCGAATAATATGCAAAACTCTTCGCGCCGACCGTCAAAGTGTCGCGTGCGCCCAATGTGTCCTGACCGGTTGTCGTCATGTGATCCACGTCCTCATTCATCGCTGAAATGCCCCGCGCCGGAAGGGAGGACGGAGCGCCAAAAGCAGCCCCAAAAACCCGGCGAAAAGCAGGTTAAACTCTATCCCCAAGCCGTTGCGACGGACGGGGGGGAGAGTCAAGGGTGGATGGCTGATCGGAAAGATGGTGCCGGCTACAGTCTACTATACGTCGGGGCAAAGCCCACTGGGCCTTCAAGGACGGATTGGCAACAAAAGCCAAGCGCGATCTAGACCGTCAGATGATCATCCTTCTTAGACGCATGGAAGATCTATCATTCGCATACGGGCTAGTTGCCGATGGCACCCCAAGGTGGCGGGGTAGAAAACCAAAAAGGCAGGCGGACATTAAGGTCTAATTATACGATACACACCAGTTTCCGGGAATAAATTGCGGACATGTAATAAATTGTGCCACAGATAGGGGATGTTCATGTCCCCATGAAGGCCAGCGATCCATTGCAAGGATTTACGATTAAACACTTGGGAGAAAATAAAATGGCAATAACCGAAAAAGAAATCGCACTTTACCACTCATGGGTGGAAGATGTCGTCAACAAAGACCGGCTCGAACTGGCCGACACGATACTTCATCCCGACTATGTGATGCATTTCAGCAACGCGAGCTTTGATTGGCCGACGCAGCGCGAGATGTTCCGGAAAGTGAAGCTGGGTTTCCCTGACTGGAAAGAGGAAATCCTCGATATGATCGTCGATGGCGACAAATACAGTATCCGCCTGATGGGTTCTGGCACTCATCTGGGCGAGTACCTCGGATTTCCGCCCAGCGGCAACAAGATGAAGTGGTTCATGGTCAGTTATGGCCGGTTTGAAGATGGCCGCCTGCGTGAGCAGTGGACGACTTCTGACAGCTTGAACCTGCTTTCGCAGATCGGGGTCGATCTTAAACATATTCCATTGGCGGGTCATGGAAAGTTCGACCCAGAGTCCGAAGCAGCGTGGCGCGGCAATGGTTATGGAAAATAATATGCCAAATATAGACCATTGGCAAATTTGATCGGAGGTTTTGATGGTTGATTTTCCGAAAGGGGCCGTTTTCGTACTGGGGGGGAGCGGGGCGCTTGGCCGTGCGATTTGCGCCGCTTTTGCAAGGGCCGGAGTGCCTGTGGGGCTTAGTTATCACAACGGTGCGAAAGCTGCCGAAGTGACTGCGGAGGAGGTTCGTGCGCTCGGGGTGGAAACCATTGTCCTACAAGCAGATGCGAGCAATCGGGCGAGCATTGTCGCTGCCCTGAAGGCCACCGCCGAAGCCTTTGGCGCAATACACAGTGTCGTCTATGCCGGAGGCGCATCGTTTACTCCGCAGTTCTTCAGCAAAACCGATGAAAGTGTCTGGCAGAATTGGCTGCAGCAGGATCTCATGGGCGCGATCAATCTCGCGACGGCAGCCTTGCCCTACTTGCGCGAAACCCGTGGCTCGTTCACCGCGCTCAGCACCTATCAGGGTGACATGATCGAGGTCCGGGGTGGCCCATCTGCCGTCTCGAAAGCAGCAGTGGATCGCATGGTCAAGGTAATAGCAAAGGAAGAAGGCCGCCATGGTGTGCGCGCCAACACGGTTCGATGCGGATGGATCGGCACAGAGGGCGTCGAACGTTTATTCTCCATGATGCCCCATTTGCGCGAGGAAAAGAAGAAGACCGTTCCCCTTGGGCGTATTGGGCGGCCGGATGAAATTGGTGATACAGTCGCCTTTCTGTCATCGCAGCGAGCAGGCTATATAACAGGGGTCAACCTGACCGCTGATGGCGGTGAATCTCTCTAAAATATACTATCAATCGCGGAGATAAATATACCCCTTTGCTAAGCGGTTGCCGGACGAAGTCAGGGATTTGCAACAATCACGAATTGTAGGCGTAAACCTATTGATTGGTTAATAGGCGTATGCCGGCTAGGCCTGCTGAAGGTGGAAGAATTATCTTTAAGGCGCCTGACCGGTCTACGGCAGGTAATTTTAATTTGTGTAAGCACCAATCAAGCCTGATTCCCGGGGTTCATCAAACATCTGCATCGAAAGCGCAAAATCGTATGTAAGAAGGAAGCGCGGGTCCCATCTACCTGAAATGGGGGGGTGCCACCCCGGTAGGGGCCTGACTTTCACAAAATGCGAAGGGGGTGGGGGCGCGATTCCACCGCACACCGCGAACGTCCAAACAACCCAAGTGTCCGTCAAATGTCCGTCCTACAGGAGCGCAGAAATCGCAAAGTGCTCTAAAAAACAACGGAAACCCATGGTGCCGGCTACAAGATTCGAACTCGTGACCCCCTGATTACAAATCAGGTGCTCTACCAACTGAGCTAAGCCGGCTCCGTTGAGTCTGCGCCTCTAGCCTTAAATGCAGCCGAACGTCCAGCCCTCTGTTTGGGCAATTTCGGGGGTGAGATCCGGGGGCGACCAAAGCCGCTGATCAGCGGCTACGCGGCGGAGCCAGGCGGCGGTGAGGATCGCGTCGGTTGCGTGGTCGGTATAGCGCGCCAGCGGGGTGTGTGGCTGGCTTTCCAAGGCAAGGAGCGCGCCATCCAGCGTTGCGCCATCGCGGATTTTGCTGAGGCCCGCACGTATGCCTGCGGCGCGCGCGGCGATGGTTGTGTAAATCTCAACAATCATTGGCCCCGTTTCGGGCACGGGATCAAAAGGCCAGACGGGAATGCGCCCCCGCAGCCGGTGGAGCAACCGCATTCCGGTCAGGCTGGATTTACCGACTTGGGCCGCGCCGACAAGATTGAAGCAGCTATAGGGCGAAAAGGCCATGCGCCGCTGCACCTCTTCACACACACGCAAACGCCCCCGGCCGCTGCCGAATAAATCCCCACAATCGCCCGACTGACGAAAATGCCGCCGTGCCTCTGGATGGGCGAGGAAGGAAGTGCTGGCGAGATGCGGATCTTCTTGCGTCAGATGATCGACCAGCGCCCAAAGCGCCGGGCCGCTGAGCGGCGACTCCTCCCAGCCGGGAAAATACGCCTCCTGATCGACAAAGGGGAGCGCGGGGGAGAGATCAAGGCCAATGAGCGTGCGCAATCCGCGGTCTGCAAGGTCGGCCAGCCAATCGACAATGGCTGGTCGCGACCAGCCGCCGGGTGGGGCAATCAGCTCTGGCGCGGCGTCTCCCGCCGAGGCAAGCGCGAGGGCAAGCCCGGCCGGGCGCGCCACGGCCTGACCTGACCAGTCAATCGCTGCGAAAGACGTGAAGTCAGACAGAATAGCCTGCCCGATCAGCGACATTTTTTGGAATTGAAACGGTCTTTCTTATCCCAACAGCGCGGGTTCATTGACGGCAATGCGGGGGGCGTGAGCGTGCTGCTGGTTGGGGCGAAGCGAAATCTCTGCTCCCCAGCCGCTGTTAGGCTCTGGCGCAGTTCGGCCAGATGCTCGCTTGCGAGAACCGACAGGCTGCCCCGCGGCGTGAAGAGCGCCCGCCGGCCGACCCAACCCGCCGTGTTACAAAAGGCCTGCTGGCCCCGGACTGTGGAATAGACGGTCGTCGTGCGGGTGGCGAACCGATCCAGAGCAGTCTGGGCCGCCTTAGGGTTTTTGTGCGTTCGCTTAAAATAATCGGTGATGGCTTTGAATGCGCTGGCCAATTCCCCCTGATGGTTGGTGAGCAGCGCATTATAATTGCTGGTCGCCAGCAGCGTTGGATATTGGGTGTGGCATTGCAGCGCGCCGAGCAGAAGCGCCTGTCTCAAGCTCCAGACCAGCACCGCCTGTTTTTCCGCCGGGCTGGCACCGGGAAGATCAGGATCAAAAGCCGGATCAAGCGTTGTGGTGAGGCGCGGACTTAACCGTGGGGCCTCATAAAACACCTGAGCCGAGGCGGGCGACGCCAAGTTGAGCGCCAGACATAAACCGAGTGAGGCAAGCGCATTACGCAACATATTCATGAGCAAAGAGCATCCTCTCCAAAGTGGCAGGATGCATTAAGACGCTTTGAAGACAAAAGAAAAGGGCCGCCCGGTATGCCGGACGGCCCAAATCCCGTAAAACGCGGTGAAGCGATTACTGAGCGTTCGTAGCGTTCGCGTCAGCGGCAGCGTCGACGTTCGTCATCGTGTCGTTGGCGGTGCCTTCAGTAGCAACAGCTTCGTTCAATTCAGTTGCGTTTGCTTCAACTGCTTCTTCCTTCTTGCCGCAAGCAGCAACGGTGAGACCAGCAGCAACGAGCGAAACAATCATGAGCTTCTTCATGGTATAAACTCCCTAGGCAGAAAATGATCTGGACACGGGGCGCCCCCTAAATACCCAAATCGAGGTGGACATTTACAGAGGAAATACTGGTTGCTCAAGCTTTTTTGTTAGAAGTCGAAATTTCATCTAAAAAGCCTAGAAAACAGCGACTTAGCGCGGCGTCAATCGCCGAAAGATCGGCGTCAACGCCCAAAGAAGACAGGCTCGTCACCGAAAAATCGGGCAAGCCGCAGGGCACGATTCCCGAAAAATGGGAAAGGTCGGGCGCTACATTGATCGCAAAGCCGTGAAACGTCACCCAACGGCGAACACGCACCCCAATTGCGCCAATTTTGGCCTCTTTGCCATCCGGACCATCTGTCCAGATGCCAACCCGCCCCTCTGCACGCCTGGCCGCGACGCCAAATTCCGCCAGTGCCGCAATCACCCAACCTTCCAGCGCATGGACAAAGCAGCGCACATCCGGCCCCCGCTTTTTCAGATCGAGCATGACATAACCGACCCGCTGACCGGGGCCGTGATAGGTATATCGCCCGCCCCGCCCGGCCGTGAACACAGGAAAGCGCGGATCCAGCATTTCTGCCGGATCGGCGCTAGTCCCGGCCGTATAGAGCGGCGGATGCTCCAAGAGCCAGATCTGCTCTGCGGACACGCCTTGCGCGATAGCCGCCGCACGCGCCTCCATATGGCTCAGAGCCGAGGCATAGTCGGTGAGGCCTTCAGAGACAGTCCACTCAATCTGCGAATCACTTTGCCAAGTCATGCGGACCAGATCGGGCAGTCGGCCTGCGCAAACAAGCCCTGCCCCCGGTTAGGTGCCGGAGAACCACCATGGCCAATTGTCCTGCGCCCAGAGTTCACCTAGACACTGGGACAAAGA
Source organism: Sphingomonadaceae bacterium (assembly GCA_009923795.1). Lineage (GTDB taxonomy): Bacteria > Pseudomonadota > Alphaproteobacteria > Sphingomonadales > Sphingomonadaceae > Aquisediminimonas. The sequence goes on along the minus strand of RFSU01000008.1, from coordinate 2,795 downwards.
AGGAGAGGAGTTATGAAGAAATTCTCTTATGACGCAGCCTGGCAGGACCTGTCTCAGCTGGTGCGCGCCCATGCCGATATCCTCTTGGTGATTACCGGAGTATTCCTCTTCCTGCCCATGTTTGCGCAGGCGCTCTTCATCACACCGCCTCAGGTCACACAATTTGACGCTGCGGCGATGCAAGTTTTTCTTGGCTATTTCCGGGAGAATTTCATCCCCCTATTTGGGGTCAGGCTGGTCACGCTGATCGGCTCCGGGGTGTTGCTCGCGTTGCTGCTGGCGCCAGACCAACCGACCGTGGGCAGCGCCATCAGCCGCGCAGGCCGATTGCTTCCTACCTTGTTTCTCGCCGATATTCTGATGCAGCTTATGATGGTTGGCGGCTTCATCGCGCTGATCATTCCCGGCCTTTATCTGACTGCGCGTATGGCGGTGACACCTGCGGCAATCATGTCGGAACAGATCAGCAATCCTGTGCGCGCCATTGGCCGCAGCTTTGCCCTTACCCAGGGGGTCGGGTGGCGCATTTTTGGCCTGCTTGCGATTGTGACGATCCTCGTCTGGATCGCAAGTGCCGCCTTTGTCGCTGTGGTGGGCATCATCACACAATTGCTCTTGCCCGACGAGGCCACGAAGATAGCGGCAGACTTGCTCTCCGCCGCCGCCTCAACGGCGCTGACGCTGGCCGTCACGCTTTTGTCAGCCGCAATTTATCGACAAATAGTCGCCATAAAGATCGAAGGCGGGCAGGCCTAACGGCGCTTCAGGCCCATTTCGCCTCGGGCGGCAGGCTCATCAGAATCGCATCGATATTGCCGCCGGTCTTGAGGCCAAAGAGCGTTCCGCGGTCATAGACGAGATTAAACTCGGCATAGCGGCCCCGCCAGATCAGCTGCTGTTCCTTTTGCGCTTCGGTAAAGGGCAGGCCCATTCGACGGCGGACGATGCGTGGTAAGACATCTAAAAACGCCTCTCCCACCGCGCGGGTGAAGGCGAAGTTTGCGGCAAAATCGCCTTCTAAATGATCATAAAAAATCCCGCCGACGCCGCGATGGACATTGCGGTGGGGTATCCAAAAATAGTCATCAGCCCATTTTTTGAAACGATCATAATAATCCGCACCATGGGCGTCACAGGCGGATTTCAGCCGAGCGTGAAACTCCTCTGTGTCCTCTGAATAGGGCAACGGCGGATTGAGATCTGCACCCCCGCCAAACCACCGCTTTTGAGTGACCAAAAAGCGCGTGTTCATATGCACGGCCGGGACATGGGGATTCGCCATATGGGCCACCAGACTAATGCCTGTTGCAAAGAAATTGGGATTATCCGCTGCGCCGTGAACGCTCTTAGAAAACTCCTCCGAAAAGGCACCGCCCACAGTCGACACATTGACGCCGACCTTTTCAAACACCTTGCCCGTCATCAGGCCCCGCACGCCGCCGCCGCCCTGAGCCTGAGGGTCATTCTCCCGATTCCACGGCAAATAATCAAAGCTGGCGTCGCTTCCCGCCTGCCGCTCAATGGCTTCAAATTCCGCGCAAATGCGATCACGAAGGTCCTCAAACCAGCTGCGGGCGGCCTGCTGCTCTTCATCGAGCGCGAAAGGGACAATGGGTCTGGTCATCGCCGCGCCTTTAAGCGGGTCACGGGCGAATGCAAGCATCTCACCCTGACGGCAGAGCCTCTGTTTGGCGCAGGCCTTCGAACAAAGCGATACCCGTGGCCACCGCGATGTTAAAAGATCGGAGACCCGGCGCCATCGGAATACGGACAGCCGCATCACAACTGGCGCGCACAGCATCCGGAACACCTGCGCTTTCCTGACCCATTAACAGCGTGTCGCCGGGCACAAATTGAAAGCTGCCGATCAAATCCGTCGCCTTGCTGGACATCAGCACCAGTCGGCCGGGCACGATCGACCGGAAAGCCGCCCAATCGGCATGGCGCATTATGTCCACCTGTTCTGCATAATCCATTCCGGATCGACGCAGCTTCTTGTCCGAAAAGGCAAATCCGCATGGATCAATAATATCCACAGGAACGCCAAGACACGCAGATAGGCGCAATATGGCACCCACATTTCCGGCGATTTCAGGCTGGTACAAGGCAATCCGCATGCTAGAGCGTTAGGCCAAGCATAGCCTTTAGGGCAAGATGCTTGGATTTCGTATTTGCAACTTCCGGCAACATCGCTATCAGGCCCGCAAATCTAACGGTTCCGGGGGCCAATCTTCTGGCATTCTTGCGGTTTCATAATCCGCAAGACGCAAGGCAAAGGTCGAATCAGGGATAATGGAAAGCATGGCAAGTTTGACTGAAGACAGCGCAACCACTGGCGAAGTGCAGGGCGGCGTGCGGCGTCGCGACTTCATCAATGTAGCAGCGGCAAGTTTTGCGGGTGTGGGCGCCGTTACGGTGGTCATCCCCCTCATCAACCAAATGAACCCGTCGGCAGATGTTCTTGCCGCGGCTTCGACAGAAGTTGACGTGTCAGCCATCGCGGCAGGACAAGCGATCAAAACTATGTTCCGCAAGCAACCGCTGTTTGTGCGCCATTTGACGCCCGAAGAAGTTGCGGCGGCTGAAAAAGAGCCTGTTGCCAATTTGCGCGACCCGCAGACGCTGGAAGAACGCACGAAAGCGGGCAAGAAACAGTGGCTCGTGACAATGGGCGTCTGCACCCATTTGGGCTGTGTGCCGCTGGGTGCCGCAGCGGGCGAAGTAAAGGGTGAGTTTGGCGGCTATTTCTGCCCGTGCCATGGCTCTCACTACGACACGGCGGGCCGCATTCGCAA
>RFSU01000070.1 GCA_009923795.1 Sphingomonadaceae bacterium | reverse complement strand
GTCACGCGTCTGGATGATGAGGCGTTGGTCAATGGCATTGCCCAAATCGCCCCCTTTGACCCGGCGGCAAAACAAGCCTTGCTAGAAGCCCGCAAGCTGGATGAGCGGGCCGAACTGATCGTGCAATTGCTGCAATTTTTCGGTCGTCATGACGGGGATGACCGGGTGACCTTGCAATGATCAACCCCGTTCTGCTGGACAGGCTGGTCTGCCCGATCACACGGACGGCGCTGGTCTATGATGCAGAGCGGCAGGAGCTGATCTCACACGCCGCAGGGCTTGCCTTTCCCGTTCGGGATGGCGTGGCGATCATGCTGGTGGAGGAGGCCCGGCCTATTGCGGCCGATGCCGATTAACCTTCGCGCGCGGCGAGTGCCAGAATGTCGGCGCTCAGCAAGCCGCCGCGATCCGTGCGCTGCACCTGTGCGATCGTCATCGGCGTGCTGCGGCCATAAATGAAGCCCGACACCGGATAGCTCGTAATCCCCAAATCGCGCGATCCGGCATGCCAGATGCGGACCCGGCTCCAATCCCCCTTGGCCGACACATCAATGGCGCGCACATTGCGCTCCACCATGCCGGGGCGCGACCAATTGGCATGGTCGAGCAGAATCTCACGGTCGCTGATGACCTTGCTCACCTTGGCGACATGGCCGTTGCGCATACCTGCAAAGCTGGGCATCGCCATCACAGCGCCAACGCGCGGGGCATCGCCACGGGCATAGCGGCCTTGGGCCTGCGCCCACCAGCTATAGGCATTGCCGCGCAGATCAACATCGGACACGGCCCGCGCATAGGTCACGCACTGAAGGACACCGCCCGACTGCGCAAAAGCAGGCGTCGCAAGCATTGTCAGCATCAAGGCTGCAGCTGCAAAGAAACGCGTGAAGTGCACTGTGTCGATATCCCCCGGTTGGCCTGAGTGGCTCCGTCAGCTTTCCTTGGGGGCCGCTGATGGGCTGGCCAAGCGCGCAGCGATGAATCGATGAGTCGTTGGGATGAGTGGTGCGACGAATTCAACTCATCGCGGACTCGTTTCGGCTCATCGACGGGCAAAGGGATGCACCCTGGCATAATGCACGAATCGCCTTCCCCTGACCCAAAGCTTGGCTCTTGCGCTGCGCCCCGCATCGCGCCATTTATTGCATCAAAGACACCATAAGAACGGATGGGGATGACGATGCTTGGATGCATGCAGGATTGGGAACTTCGGGTAACGCACCTTATTGATTATGCCGCGCGCGAACATGGCCCGCGGGAAATCCTGACGCGCTGGGCCGATGGGCAGGTTGAACGGACCAATTGGGCGGGCGTCGCACTGGAAGCCCGCAAGCTGGCGCAAGCCTTTACCAAATGGGGCCTAAAGCCGGGGGATCGTGTTGCCACCTTTGCCATGAACCATCACCGCCATTTGGCAGCTTGGTATGGCGCCATTGGCTGTGGCGGCGTGATCCACACGGTCAATATCCGTCTGTTTGATGAAGACCTGATCTACATCATGAACCATGCCGAAGACCGGGTGCTGATGTATGATGCCCAATTCCAACCGATTATCGATCGGCTGAAGCCGCATTTGAAGACGGTGGAGCACTTCATCGTGTTCGACAGTGACGACAGCTATGGCGCGCTGATGCGCGATATGGACGGCGCCTTTGACTGGGTGATGGGCGATGAGCGTGATCCATGCATGCTCTGCTACACCAGCGGCACGACGGGCAATCCCAAGGGCGTGCTCTATCAGCATCGCTCCACAATGCTGCACGCCATGGCGGAAATTGCGCCCAGCATTTTTGATCTATCCTGCGCGTCGGTGCTGCTGCCCATTGTACCGATGTTCCATGCCGCCAGCTGGGGCCTGCCCTTTGCCGGTGCTGCCGCTGGTGTGAAGTTCGTCTTTTCCACCACCAATGATGCGCCCACGCTGCACAAGCTGATGCGCGATGAGGGCGTGACCCATTCGGCAGGCGTCCCCACCGTCTGGCTCGCCATGTTCCAACATTTGGACGCCACGGCCAAGGCCGGCGGCGATGCCGGGCTCGGCAAGTTGCGGCTGGTCACCATTGGTGGGTCAGCAGCGCCACGCGCCATGATTGAACGGCTTATGAAACAGGGCATTCGCGTCGCCCATGCCTGGGGCATGACGGAAACATCCCCCATTGGCACTATGGGTGCGCCCACACCGGATTGGGACGATCTCGACATTGAGGCGCAGATTGACATTGTCTGCAAGCAAGGCCGCGTGCCCTTTGGCGTGGAGCTGCGCATTGTCGATGATGAAGATAATGTCCTGCCCCGCGATGGCACCAGCTCTGGTCGGCTGCAGATTCGCGGCCCTTGGGTTGTGAAGCGCTATTTCAAGGCAGAGGCAGATGCCGTGGATGCAGAGCAATGGTTTGATACCGGCGATGTCTCCGTCATCCATGCCGATGGCACAATGCAAATCACCGACCGCGCTAAGGACGTTATCAAATCTGGCGGCGAATGGATTAGTTCAGTCGAACTTGAAAATGCAGCCGTGGGCTGCCCCGGCGTCGCTGAAGCCGCTGCCATTGGCGTCAAGCACCCCAAATGGGATGAACGGCCCATATTGCTCGTCGTCCGCAAAGAGGGCGCGACGCTCAGCGAAGCCGATGTGGTCAATTATCTGGCCGGGCAGGTCGTCAAATGGTGGCTGCCCGATGAGGTTCTCTTCGTCGACAGCCTGCCCCATACGGGCACGGGCAAGATCCAAAAGGCGGAATTGCGCAAGCAGTATAAGGATTATGAGCTGAAGGCGCTGAACGCCGCCTAAGCCAGTTATCGCTCGCCGAGACGGCCCATCAGCTCGATAAAATTGCACGGCCGAAAGCGGTTGTCGAGCTGATGGATCAGGATCTGTTCCCATCCGTCTCGGCAGGCCCCGGTCGATCCTGGTAAGGCAAAGACATAGGTTTCCCCCATCACATAGCCAATGGCGCGGGATTGGATGGTGGATGTGCCAATTTTGTCAAAGCTGATCCAGCGGAACAACTCCCCAAAGCCGGGGATTTCGCGCCCGCCAAGTGCGGCCAGCGCCTCGGGCGTGACATCCCGCCCCGTCACACCTGTGCCGCCCGTGGTCAGGATGCAGGCGACGTCCGGATCTGCGACCCAAGCGGTCACTTGTGCCTGAATGGCGGCCACATCGTCTGCGACAATCTGATAATCCGCCAGCCTATGCCCCAAATCTTGCAGGGCCCCACATAAATAGCCGCCAGAGCCATCCGTCTCTTTCGTCCGGCTGTCTGAAATGGTCAGAACGGCAATACCAATGGGCAGAAAATCGCGCGCGAGATCAATTGGCACTGGCAACCCCCGCCAACCGTTCTGGGCGCACCGCTGTTGGGCCCGGAAGACCGGGAAAGCGGGGCCACATGCCCTGCGCCAAGGCAGATAGGCTGGTGGCCCTTGCGCCCGATTGAAGCTGATACATCCAGTAGTTGCGCAGAATAATCGTCACATATCCGCGCGTTTCCCAATAAGGAATGGATTCGATGTAAAGGAGCGGGTCGGCATTATCCTTGGTCCGTTGATTCCAAGTCTCAACTGGCAAGGGGCCAGCATTATAGGCAGCGATTACCTTTGGCAGCATCCCGCCCGTGACCGGCATATCGCGCAGCCGCTCAATAAAACTCTGCCCGTATTCCATATTGGTCGCCGGGTTGTTGAGCGATCCAACGCTGGTTCGGCCCTTTTGCCGCGCCATCATGGCAGCCGTGCCCGGCATGACCTGCATCAGGCCCTGCGCGCCTGCTGGACTGACCACGCGTGTGCGAAATTGCGATTCCTGAAGCGCATGGGCAAAGACCAAGGCCCGATCCACCCGCCAGCCGCCTTCCGGTGCCCAGCCCTGCGGCATTGGGTAGCGCGCAGAGGCCGGGGCACGTGCACCAGCCGGGCCATTATGCGCCAGCCATAATTGCGTTGCGGGTAAATCCATCCGCCCAGCAAGGGCGGCAAGGGCTGCATGTTTGCGTGGGTCGCCAATGCGGGCCTGATACCGAATGACTTCGTCGGCAAGATCGGTCTCGTCAATTTCAGCCAATGCGAGAGCCGCGCGCACATTAGGAAGCTGTTCAACATCGCTCACATGATCGGGCATCTTCTGGATCATATTGGCGAGACCAAGTCGTTCTGTCGCCAGCATCCCATAAAATGTTTCCGCATATTGAGCCGCTGCCTTCAAATGGGCATCTGCATTGTTCGGCTGACCTGAAGCCAGGGCGGCGCGCGCCGCCCAAAAATGGGATGCGGAGGATTTATCATCATCCTGAAAACGTGCAGCAGCAGCGTTAAACGCCTCATAAGCGCCGCCAAAATCCCGACTGCGCCATGCCGATAGGCCCTGCGTCCAGTCCGACAAGGCAGCCCATTCCCCCGACCCCGACTGGCCCATCGCGGCCAGCCGCCGAGCGGCATCATCATCGCCCGTAATATAGTAAGACCAAGCCACGCGCTGGAATAGTTCGGAGCGTCCTTCTGGCGAGAGATTTGGCTCATTCACGAGCAAGATCGACTCTGCCTCAAAAGGGATATTGTCTTTGATCAGCGGCTGGATCTGCGCGTTGACTGATATCGCAACTGGATCCTTGGTCTGCCGCACCTGCGTGCGGCGCGGCGCACTGCCCAGCCAAATCAAATCGCGCGCAACAGGCAGATTAAAGCTGGTTTCTATTCCGCGCGTGCGGGCAAGGCGGGCCAGCTGCGGCGCCTGCGGAAGAAACGGGGATCGTTGGAGCAAATCCAGCAACTGTTCTGCCTCCACCTTGGGGGAGCCCTTCGCCAAAAACAGTTCTGCCCGCGCAACATCATGCAGGGGGCCAAAGGGCATATCGTCCAAATTGGCCTGCGCGTCTTCCCAACGCCCCTCGCGGATCGCAACGAAGATATCTTTATAGCGCTGGCGCGCATTGGGGCCGAGTTGGGGTGCAAAATTGGCAGCCAAGCTGCTTTGCATCTGCATGTCTTGCGCCACCCCTGGTGCAGTCGATGCGATGCTAAAACCAATTGCAATTAGTCGGGCCAAATATCTCACGCCAATCCCCCGATCAACGCTTGCATATCTTTCCAGACAGCGGCCTTGCGCTGAGGCGTCTGCAAAAGCAGCCGGGGATGCAGGCTGGCAATGCACGGCAGGCCCTCTGCCACCTGCTTGATATCCGCACCCATTTTATCCGAGGATGTGGTTGCATCCTCCCCCAAGAGCGCTTGGCTTGTCGCTTGACCCAGCACCCAAACGCGTTGGGGCGCGGCCAGAGCGAGATGGTGGCGGGCAATCTCCCCAAGCCGGGTAAGGGCCGATGGCGACAAGCGCCCTGTGGCCGGACGCCCCGGACATAAAGGCAGGCAATAGACAGAGGATCGATCCAGCCCGATCGCCGCCAGCATCCGGTCAAACAACTGCCCCGCGTCGCCCGAAAGGAGCATCGCTGCCTCTGCATCCCCCTGTTCGGGCATGTCGGTGACGATGGCAATGGCCGCACCCGGCGTTCCAAAGGGGCGGAGCCGACGGTCGGCTGGCCCGGCTTCGGGCACGGCCGCATCCTGCATCAACCAGTCGACAAGCGCCTCAAGCGATTGCGGCAAGGGCGCGAGCGGCGTTTCCACAACAGGCGGGGGCGATGCGGCCACACCCGCATGAGGCTCGGAAATCTGAGGATCAACAGCCTTCGCTGCGCGACCCAACCAAGGCTGCGGCGCGTCTTCCACCAACGTGTCGACGCCCATATCATCCCACCAGCGCAGGGCGGCCGCGACAAGGCGCGGATCGGTTGGAACGGGCATTTGCATCACAACGTGCCTTCAACCCCCATAAATCTAGTTGGTCAACAGCAAAGGCTTCGCTATCTGCCAGTCAGACACATTGTCGCGCTAAAGCGCACCAGGGCCAAGAAGGAGATATTGGGGCCATGAGCGAACGGGAATCGATGCCGTATGATGTTGTGATTGTTGGGGGCGGGCCAGCAGGTCTGTCGGCGGCGATCCGGCTGAAACAGCTCAATGCCGATCTTGCGGTCTGCATTTTGGAAAAAGGGTCAGAAGTCGGCGCACATATTTTATCCGGCGCAGTCTTTGATCCCAAAGCCATTGATGAGCTTTTGCCAGATTGGCGGGATATGGGCTGCCCGATGGCGGATGTTCCAGTCACGGAAAATCATCACTGGGTCATGTCCTCCACCGGCCATATGGCGGTTCCGCATCTCTTCACGCCCGGCTGGATGCACAATAAGGGCACCTATACTGGTTCACTCGGCAATTTGTGCCGCTGGCTCGCGCAACAGGCCGAAAATCTGGGCGTTGAGATTTTCCCCGGCTTCCCGGCTGCCGAAGTCCTCTTCAACGAAGATGGATCGGTTAAGGGCGTCGCCACGGGCGATATGGGCATTGCCCGCGATGGCAGCCAAAAGTCGGATTATCAGCCTGGCATGGAGTTGCACGCCAAATACACCCTATTTGCCGAGGGCGCGCGCGGACATCTGACCAAGCAACTTAAAGCCCGCTTTGATCTGGAGCGTGATTGCCAGCCGCAAGTCTATGGCCTTGGCATGAAGGAACTCTGGGACATTGACCCAGACAAGCATGAACCCGGCCGCGTGATCCACACGCAGGGCTGGCCGCTGACAGAAAGCGACAGCTGGGGCGGGGGCTTCCTCTATCATCAGGCGAATAATCAGGTCGCCCTCGGCTTTGTCGTCGCGCTGGATTATAAAAATCCGCACCTCTTCCCCTTTGAAGAATTTCAGCGGTGGAAGCAGCATCCCGAGATCCGCAAGATTCTGGAAGGCGGCAAGCGCGTCTCCTACGGTGCGCGCGCCATTAACGAAGGCGGCTGGCAGTCCGTGCCAAAGCTGGCCTTCCCCGGCGGTGCATTGATCGGCTGTTCAGCTGGCTTTGTGAACGTGCCGCGCATCAAGGGCAGCCATACGGCCATGAAATCGGGCATGTTGGCCGCTGACAGCATTGTGGCCGCCATTGCCGCTGGCCGTGCGCATGATGAGGTTGCCGACTATCAGGCCACGCTCAATGACAGCTGGATCGCCAAAGAGTTAAAGCTAGTCAAAAATGCGCAACCCGCCGTTGCCAAATATGGCAATGACTATGGCACGATTTTGGCGGGCATCGATATGTGGATGCGCACCCTGAAAATGGGCCTGCCCATCACGATGAAGCATCATGCCGATCATACGCAGATTGGCCGTAAGGATCTGTATAAGCCAATCGACTATCCAAAGCCGGATGGGGTGATCAGCTTTGACCGTCTGTCTTCGGTGTTCCTCTCAAACACCAATCATGAAGAAGACCAGCCCTGCCATTTGCAGCTGAAAGATCCTTCGGTTCCGGTTGAGATCAACCTGCCGCTCTATGATGAACCCGCGCAGCGTTATTGCCCGGCCGGCGTTTATGAAATTGTCGGCAAGGACGACGGTCAGCCTCGGTTGCAGATCAACGCACAAAATTGCGTCCACTGCAAAACCTGCGACATCAAAGACCCGACCCAGAATATCAATTGGGTCACACCGGAGGGCGGCGGTGGCCCCAATTACCCGAATATGTAGCGCCTTAATCCTCGCGCTGCTTGCAGGCGGCGCGACCGCGCGCATGCCCGAGCGATCAGCGCTGCTGGCCTATATTCAGGCTCGCAGCGCTGCCGCCGAGGGGGAAAGTGAGACAGCGCTTTCGGCCTATGCAGCAGCCCTGCGGGCCGAGCCGGGTAATGATCTAATTGCAGCCAGAGCCTATCGCGAAGCTGTTGCCTCTGGCGACCGCGCGCTTGCCCTTGCAGCGGCACGCCAGCTTGAACAATTGAACAAGCTCCCAGCGGATGCCAACTTACTGCTAATCGGTAGTCACTTGCAGGCGCGCGACGTTGCAGGTGCACAGGAGATCCTTGCCAAGCTGGAAGCGGAAAAACAGTTTGAGCAGCTTCTCCCCGTTATCCGAAGCTGGGTCGGCATTGCTGCCCAAAACCCGCTCGCCCCTGAACTCATAAATGGCTCTGAGCCCAATGGGCTGGGCGCTAGCATGACGATAGAACAACGCGCCTTTGCCAGCTTGGTGGCGGGCCGAACAATTGAAGGGCTGTCGCTAATCAAATCCTCCACACAAGGCGATGGACGATCCGCCGTCACGCGGATGGTGGGCGCAGCAACGTTGCAAAAGCTGGGCGATCCTCTCACGGCACGCCAACTGATCGAAGGCCCCGACCCCGGCTTCGTGCTGGCGCGACGCTTGCTTGAGGAAAAGCGCCCCATTGGCGGCGCGATTGACACCCCGGTCAAGGGCCTTGCATTTTTTTACGCCCGCCTCGCATCCGACATGGCGCGCAATCGCGTTGCCTTCTTTGCCATGACGCTCGGGCGTTATGCTCGGTTTCTTGACCCCGACAGCCCGCTCATTGCCTTGACCGAGGCGCAGGGCCTTGCTGCGAGTGAAGAGGATCAAGAGGCGCTCAAAGCCCTAAACTCGATTGATCCAAGCGGGCCATATGCATCGATTGCCGATGAAAGCCGCATCTCCCTTCTGCAACGGCTTGGCCAATCAGACGAAGCGACGCGGATTGCTCGGGCAACCGCACAAGCTTCTGTAAATGCGGCAGATTATGCGCGGCTCGGCGATGTGCTGAACCAACAGGGCAAATATCGCGATGCCGCCGCTGCTTATGATCAGGCGCTTGCTGCATCTCCTGCGTCCCGCGCGCCGGACGATTGGGGCATCTGGCTGTTGAAAGGCAATGCCCTTGTGCAAGCAGGAGATTGGCCTGCTGGAGAGGCCGCTTTGCGCAAGGCGCTCTCGCTCGCGCCAGACCAGCCATCCATTCTCAATCTTTTGGGTTATGCCCTTTTGGAACGTCGCCAGTCGATCGACGAGGCCAAGCAGTTGATTGCCCGCGCAGCAGCGCTCAAGCCCGATGATGCGGCAATCACAGACTCGCTGGGCTGGGCCTATTATCTCTCTGGTGATTTTGAACGCGCGGTCTCGACATTGGAAACGGCGGCTCTCGCCGATGAGAATGAACCCACCATTCGGGAACATCTGGGGGATGCCTATTGGCGTAATGGGCAGCGGGTGGCTGCGCGCTATGCATGGAAAGTCGCCCTGTTGCTCGCAGAGGGAGAGGCCGCAATTCGCCTTGCTGAAAAGGCCGATTTTGGCCTGACAGACAAGACCGAAGCCCGCTGACCCCCCAAATGGCCGAGTTGTTGCACGATACAGCGTATGCAAAAATCAATCTTGCGCTCCATGTCCGGCACAGGCGTGCCGATGGCTATCACGCGCTGGAAACGCTCTTCGTCTTTGCAGAAGATGGGGATGCGCTCACGGCCAGCCCATCCGATGTGTTTAGCCTCGCCATAAGAGGGCCATTTGGGCAGGGATTGTCGACCGGGCCAGATAATCTGGTGCTCAAGGCCGTTATGGCGCTGGCCAAGGCCAATGGCATCGAAAGCGGCCTTGCCCTGACGCTCGACAAGCAATTGCCCATTGCCGCAGGCATTGGCGGCGGTTCGGCTGATGCGGCGGCAGCCCTACGACTGGCGGCAAAGATTTGGCAGCTTGGGCCAGACAATGTCGGGCCAGAAGCCATTGCGCCCGCAATTGGGGCCCCACGCCCAAAGCTGCTATGGATCGGGCGTTGGCGATGCCTTGACCAATGCCCCTGATCTCGGCCTGAAGGGGCGGCCGATCTTGCTGGTGAACCCGAATCTGGCCTGCCTAACCGGGCCAGTTTTTGCGGCCTGGGATGGGGTAGATCGCGGCCCCCTTTCTCTGGAAGACTGGCAATTGGGCCGAAATGATCTGGAGCAGCCAGCGATTGGCCTAGTGCCGACTATCACCGATGTTCTGGCCTTGCTTGCCGGACAGCCCGGTGTAGTTTTAGCACGCATGTCTGGATCAGGCGCAACCTGCTTTGCGCTGTTTTCTGACGCGCACCAAAGGGACGCCGCCGCCGCTGCCATCGCGGTCGCGCGCCCCTCTTGGTGGACACGCGCAACCCGGCTGCGCTGAGCAGGCAGAAGCGCGTACTAAAGGCCGAAGCGCAGGGTGATGCGCACGTCACGTCCCGAAAGCGGCGCATAATCCTTCAAAAAGCTGGCATGCCGCCGGGCAACGACATCGAAAATATTATTGACCGAGAACAGGACACTCATGTCGCGATCTTTGCCCCATGGTCGCCAGGTGAGGCTGGTATTGACGAGAGTATAGGCAGGTGTCGCTGTTTCAAACGGGGCAATGCGTGTCTGGCCATCCACCCATTCGGTTTCAAGGCGCGCATCCAGCATATCGGACTGGGCCTCAAGCCCTCCGAGCAGCCGCAAGGCAGGGATGCGGGGGGCGGGCACTTTCGCACCCGGCTTTAAGATTGTTGCGCGCGACACATCGCCCACGCCATCCAGATTGACCGTGAAGTCACCGACCATCCCGAGCCGGGCCGACGCTTCCATTTCGGCCCCATAATGCCGGGCCTTATCCTGATGAAATTGGAACACTGGAAGGCCATCCTCCACCGTGCCGTCGGGCTGTTCGTAAATAAAATTGTCGAACCAGCTGTGGTACAGAGATGCAGAAACGGAA
>RFSU01000069.1 GCA_009923795.1 Sphingomonadaceae bacterium | reverse complement strand
AACCAGGCCTGCGTCAGCCGCGATATAAGCATAATGGCCACCAAGCGTGATGTGCCTTGCCCCCTTCAGGACATTATTCTCATTCCAGGTGAGGCTGCGCTTTAGGAAGTTATTGCGCGGCTCACCATCGGCCAGCGTATCGACGTCGACGAGGATCAAGCCTTCAACGCTATCCGTCACAAAGGCATAGTTATAGATGGGATGGAACGGCTGTTCCTGGTTCATGCTGCGCATTTCAGGCGTGTTCTTGGCCGGGTTGATCGGCTGATTTGTTGCCAGCGCCATGCAGGTCGCATTGGTCGACTTCACCTGCGTGTCATGGCCCAGAGGAGAGAAGGGTCCTGTCAAAATCCGTTCAGACACGCCCTTATTCGCAACCGAGGCAATGTCATACGCCCTAAAGCCCCCGCGGCCTTCCGCCACATAGAGATATTCCCCGCGCATCTGGAGGCAGCGGACAGCGTCAGACGTGCCCTTGACCTCATTGCGGATGATTTCCTTCATGCCCGTCTCGCCGCTTAGGCGTTTGTCGAAGGCTTTGCCGCGCGTCCAGTTAATGAGCTCACGCTTGTTGCGCTCGACATGTCCCTTATAAAAATCGGGATAGGCATATTTATGGAGATAGGATCCAAAGACGGCTTGCGGCTCATCATTCTCGGTGACGCGTACAGCCTCTATTCCGCCTTCAAGGCCGGTCCAAGCATACATGCCGACGAAGTTGACGAAGTTGGTCCCTTGCAACAGCAACTGCGCCATGATCGCGTTATTGTCATTCTCAGCGGAGACATGGCAATCGCTGCACTTCTTTGTCTCGGTTGTGCGCACGGTATGCGGAAAGTGCGGGGCGAAGGCCTGTGAAGAGAAACCAACCGCCGATATTGGCGGCTGCTGAACGTAGATCCGCTCTCGGTTCACATTGGTGGAAGACAGGATCAGCGCCGATGTTGAGCGGATGGGCGCAATCATATTGCCCTTGGTCGTCTGGTGTCGGCCCAGCTGGAACATATCGTCGCGCGCAACCTGAGGATTATAGGTTGCGAAATTGCGCGTCTCTTCACCATCATAATGATGGGAAGTCGTTTTCCAGTTCGCCTCTATCGGCAAATGGCATCCGCCACAGCTTGTCGTCCAGCTTAGATGGCAGGTGAAACACGCCATCTCAGTTTCCTTATGCGCCAATTCCTCTTCAGGGATGCCAGCGCCGAATACAAACTTCCCTGTGTCCGCACCTGATTTGCCCATCAGCTTGGAGCGGGCAGCCTTAAGATTGAACCGAGGATTTTCAGGATCAACACTATCCTTGACCAAACTCATGCGCCATTCGAGCTTTGGATCGAGGACGGAACGCTGAATGAGGTATCGCGACCCGTTTTCCTCTTCTTTCCATTCGAAGCGGCGTTGACCATCCGGATTGCGAATAAGCGACAAGTTGTTGCCGCCCGGCGGTGCTGCCGGCCCCGATGTCAAGAGCGTGGGATATGCCTTTGACGTGCCGTGGCAATCCTTACAACCTATCTCAATCGCATTTGCGACTTCACCATAGATCAGGCCATTGCCATGGCTATCCTGGGAGAAGTGGCAATCCACGCACTGCATGCCCTTTTCCGCGTGAATATCCATTAGATGGACGGATTTTCCGGGATTAGTTCCAATGGGCGGGAAAAGGCCTTCGCCTTTCTTACGGAATTTCTCAGGATCATCATTGGAGACGATCTTCCCCTCAGCATCGAGCAAATTGCCTTCCCGATCGCGCTTGAAGATGGCTCGGAAGTTCCAGCCATGGCCGTGATAATCCGCAAATTGCGTGTCCTTGGCCTTGGGATTGATATCATCAAACACGCGGCGGACAAATTCAACATCTGACCATTTCCCACGGACCGCCGCGGCTTCAGGATTCCGTTTCAAGACCTTAAACGCTTCAGCCGCCGTTGGGTATTTCTGCTTTTCCGGCCACATGAGCGGCGCATCGCTCTCATAATCCCACATGGTATAGCCCAAGAAGGAATTGAGGAAGATATTCGGCTGATGCATGTGGCAATTCATGCATTGTGCCGTCGGGATGGACCGCGTGAACGCATGCTGCAGCGGGTGGCCGCTTTCCTTCCGTGGGTCCGGCGCGTGGCCTTTACCATGCGTATCACCATGCTCTTCGTCATGGCTGGCTTTTTTCTTCCCATGGCCGTGTGCATCGCCATGGCCATCATCCTGACCGCCGCGCTTTTGTCCCTCCATCTTTGATGAGATGGTTGGATCCACCGTGATCGTCTGCCCATCGCGGCCATATTGGGCGTAGGTCAGGCTTTGGGGCGCTTCCCGGCTATTGGCATAGGGGACGTGGCAGCTGGAACAGCCTGAGTGACGGTAATCGCCGGGCTGGTCATTTGTCCCCATGAACCAGGTGAACGGGTCATTGAGACGCGTCTTGTGAATGTTGAGCACGGGAATGGCGACGCGAAGGCCTGTGCCCGGCCCTCGGTTTGATTGGCGGATGTCAGGACGTCCCGGCTCCTCCAAGCGTTGCAGTTGACCTGTGCTGTTGGGCAAGCCGACTTCAGGGAATTGAGTGCCAATAGTGCGGCCACCTCGTTCGAAGACGCGGAAGATATCTGCGGGCGGGATTACCTGCCATGTCGGCAAGGGGTATAGCGCGGCAAGGGCACCTCGCGCTTCCTGATCCTTAGTCACTGTTCCCGGAGGCGCACCAGGGGAGAGGATCTTTGCTGGTTCGCTCTTGTCCGTATAAGCTTCCCCGAAGATGTAGTTTTTGAAGGGTGCAATGCCGTTGTTATAAGAAGCGCCACCCCAAAGCATCGCGCCGGTAGACATGATCGATCGATCCGTCGCTTCAATGACGTTCATGTGGCACGCGCCACAGGACTCGCGCACAACGCGGTAATCGGATGGATTGTTAAACCGAACAAATTCCCGGCTTTCCTTGTTCAACAAGGTGTAGCTTTGCTTTGGATTCGCCGACGATGGCCAGTTCCAAGCCTTTGGGAAGCGCGGCAGAACGTGGGATTTCGAAAGGGCCGCGGTATAGGCGCGATCGCCTTCTTTTGAATTTGCTGGCTTAAAGATTGAGGCATTGCCGCCGTGGCAATCGGTACAGCCCAAAACCACAGCTTCAGACTTGTGCATGCTATAGGCATCGGTGTCGCTATGACAGGAAACGCAGCCAATGCTCTTTTGCCTCGCTTCTTCCGCCGTTTGCCCAACCGGGGCTGCTGCTGCCCGAACAAATGTGTAATCACGCTCCACAGGCTTTTCAGCATCTGATGCAAGAAGGCTGGATGGCACCAGAAGCGCGATCAGTAGGGCGAGGCGAGCAAGAAGAGGCATTAGTAAGACAAGACCGTGTTAAAGAGGACGGAATAATGGCGCTTATTGCCACTGGTGGTTGTGTAGAGATCTTTAAAGGCTGGCCCAGGTTCCAGCATCGCGCCGGATAATCTGAACACCACATTCTGGATCATCGATGGTCGCCATATGGCTGCCGCCGACAAATCCCAGCCAATAGCGCGTGGAATAGAGCCTTCATTACGAAGTTCCTGCACGGTCGCCGTGTTTGCGAACCAAAGGTGGTTGGCGTTAGTCGACAACCGGAATTGAGGGGTCAGATCAAAGTCAGCACCTGCACCCAGGAGGATCGTGCCGGGATTGTTGAAATTGCTCTGCCCTTCGTCTTTTGAGGAACGCAAAGAATTGAGAACGCCATTGCGCCCATTTACCCCAATGACACGGCCACCGCCTGCAAAGGGCAAGGATTGCCTAATCCAATAGCTGGTATCGGCCCCCGCAAAAATTGGGTTTTCCAAGATGGCATCAAAGCCCGTTTCCCGATTGTCATAGGGGTTTTTGTCCCCCGTCGCATAGAGGCCCGAGACCCGGAAACGTGCCCAGTTCCTGTCATAGCTCGCCTCAACGGCGGCAAACCCCGCCCGAATTTGCGCAGGGCGACCGGTAAAGAGGCTATTTCGATCACTTCCCAAAGCGGCATAAAGGGAGGAAGTGAAGTTCACCCGGCCCGCATGACCATCTGCATTATATCCAAGATAGACAACATCGTAATTGCGACCGCGTATATTGCCGAGCAGGGCAGGGCGCACGGGAAAACCATTATCATCGATGTGAATATTCTTGGCTTCGCGGTTCATGTTATATACCACGGTCAGCTGACTGGTGACGGCAGGTACAGGGAAATCCTGCCGATAGACGTTCACATAGCCGACCCAGTCCTTACGAGGCGTTTTGACAACACTATTCAGGCCAGAATTCGTGTCCTTTTCCAGCCGCCAAAAGACGCCATAATTATACTGGACGCGGTTGTTGTCGCGATTGCCAAAATAGCGAACACCCAGTTGCAGATCGTTGAACAAAAAGCCGCGGAAATCCGCCTGAAAGGGCTGGATGCCAATGCGGACACTGTCAAAGTCATAGCGGTCAGACACATTGCGCAAATGCTTGTCGACGAAGAATTCTTGCACGCCGAGAAAATGATCATAGCGATGGCTGCGACGGCTTGGCTCAACAAAGAGCAACCGACGCTCAGAAATGTCGACAAAGGATGTATTAAACGCGAGCGCAATTTTGTATTCGACCTCTGGCGGCTTAAACGCCGTTGATCCTTTAAACAGAGAGACCGCACCAATGAACGTCTGCGCCGCGACAAGGCTGCTGGTGCGCCCGAAGACGTCCAAGTCGCCTGCACTTTCATTCACCTGACGCCCCACAGGTTGCGGGAAGCTGCGTGGCTCGACAATCGTGTCGGAGATAAGTGAGGCGGCAAGAAACCAATCCTCGCTCTTGATCGGAAGCCATGTTGGCTTCTTTTCAAGGCTGATCGGGCGATCTCCCTTATAGGTGTTCTGGTGATAGGGATCCCACCATTTTTCTTTCACGATCCCGAGTGTCTGGATCAGACGCCAGCGATCGGGAATGGGGAGCTGTTCGGTTGGAAATGCTTCGGGCGGTGGTGTGCGGACGGCTCCCGGATTGGTCTGGGTGACTTTATCGGGAAGCACACGTTCGCGGCCCGGTATCCGGCGTCCCTCAATGAGCGCGCCATCTGCATCAATCTCATACAGAGGCGCTGGACTTTCTGCGTCGGCTTCAGGAGCCGACACAGGGACGTCCTGCGCAGAGGCTGCGCGTGCGCCTGTGGCGAGAAGCAAGAAAGGAAGAAGGACTGCACGCATGTCGCCTATTTCCCCTGGCATATGTTTTGCGCGTTCGTGTCGAGGAAAGGCGCAAAGGGGCATTGGGCGTATGGCAATGTTGTGTTGCCGCCCTGCGAGAAGAAGATGTTGGACGCACGCAAGCTGATCGGCGCATTGCTGAACCCGCCCAGTCGCGCGGAGGCGTTGAACAGGCCCATGAAGCTGATCATATCGTCCTGATCAATACCGTCGCCCGATGTGCCGATAGCTCCCACCAAGGTCGTGCCGCGATAAATTGGCACAGCGCCGGGGAAAATCTGAATGCCGTTTTGCAGACGATTTTGGCCAGCCAAATTTGCGGGCAGGGTGGAGCAGCGTGCCTCGGTATCCGAAGAGCTGGCCCCTGTCACAAAGGCAAGGTGCGCGGCCAAATTCTTGAGAATGAGCGCGGATTGAAGACCGGTTGAGAACGGATTAAACTGACCAATCGGACGCGAGAGCGGACCATTCACCGTATTCAACTGACCGTCTGGGAAATAGGGACGGGCGAGCAGGCCAATCCAACGCGCACTAATCGCCTTATCCCCGGTCAATTGGGATTGGTTTGCCAAAAAGCCGCGATAGGCCGTCAGATATTTAGAGACATTCGCGTCATTCGCGCCCTGAAGGTCAGAGGCGGCGTTGGCATTTGAGAAAAAGGCGGCAGTCCGTGCTTTCTGGAGCGAGACGTCAATGCCGAACACCGGTGCATCTGGAGAGCGCACCTGCCCCAACACGGTTCCATTTGAATCAACGACGGAGATTGTCACTTCAGCTTTGCTGTCGAGTGGCTTGCGGATCTGCGCACGGGCGCGCTTCATGATGAGAAAGGCTTCTTCGAGGATCGCCCGAACTTCGGCAGCAGACAGCGCGCCAGATGGTTCGGAACCGGGCCGGAAAGGATAGCGCGCAGCCCCTTGTCCATTGCTCAGCAGAAAAGCATCGGCATCAGAAAACTCAGCGCTGGTAGCACGCCGAATGCCAGACGCTTCGGTGCCATAAGGCGTGCCGGCAATGATTGCAGCGTTGCTATAGCCGCGCACAGCGACAAGCGACCCGGTCGATGAAAGGGCTGCGAATGACCGAGCCGTTCCAGTGGCTCTGAGGCCGTTGGCAATGGCATCCGCAAAACGAAGAAACGTCCCATCGACCGAAATGCGACCAGCCTCAATGGATTCTGGCGCCGCAAAACCGATCGTTCCGGCCAGTGCGATAAACTCTTCATCGTCTTGATCAATGTCCAGCGTATTGGGATCAAAGCCATAATCGCCATCGGCCATGATGCCGATGCCGCCCACGACAACGCCGTATTTGTAAAGCGGTAGGCCGCCCGCATCGGCTGCCATACCCAAAGGTGAGCGCTTTGGCCCGATAAAGCCCTGCCCGAAACGGCTGCTGAGGTCAGAGCAAGGAAGCTGGCTGAATTGCACCCCAAAAAGTGGCCCGCTTTCCAGACCTGCTGTGCTGGGGCCGGGTGGAAAATGTTCCTGCACGATCTGGCTTGCCGTGCGGGTGGAGAAGGCATTTCCGCTGGACGAGAGATAGGCGGCCGTCACAGCCTTTGAAATCGCACCTGCGGCAGCCGGCACGGTCAGATTTTGAACGTCGCTATTGTCTCCGTTCGATGCTGGCCGCGTGAGGGCTGTGGCGCGAGCGCCTTGCATAGAAAAGACGCCAAGAACATTCCCGACGCGATCGACGACCGCAATGGTCGCGGGAAGACGGCGAGCCGAGGCCTCTTCAATGGCCTGCGCCAAAATCTTCTCAACCTCAGTTGTGCTGAGGGCCTCAACGCTGCGTACGGGATAGCCCGTCGTGGGAGCCGTAGTGCCGTAGTGGACGCCGTTGTTGGAGTTGGGGATGCGGTCTGATTTGAGCCTCCGGGCCCGCAACTCGACAGCAGCATACCCGCCAGGACAAGAGCAGATGTTTGGCGAAGCCTTTGACGCTTCATCATTGAAGCGCACCGATGGCCTGGCTCGCATTGGTCAAAGATGCGCGGAAAGCGAGCGGTTGATAGCCATAGGGGTCTTTTACAGCCGCATAAGCTCGGTTGATGTCCTGCCTTATGGCGGCAGCTTTGCTTGCGCTGACCGACCCATTGTTCACCAATGCATTGAGCAAGGTGTCGATGGCCATGACCGCCTGCGTGCTGCCTTCATAATCTGTGTATCGAGACCGAATGGCCGCGTCGCTGATGCTGCTAACCAAAGCGAGAATATCCGCCTTTGAAAAGCGTCGGCTTGAAAAGCTGTTCAACAAGTCTTGGGACGTCGCCCGAAGGCGCGCGGCGGCTTTCAAGGCAGAGGCTCTGTCGCTTGCAAGGGCGGCATGGAATGCCTTGCTGTCGGCGTCAAAGCGTTGCCCCAAGGCAGGAGACAAGCGACGCGCCGCGGCGCTCAGCATGATCATGTTGCCATCGCTAAAGGGAGCCATCCCTCGGGGGATGGGGCGCCCCGGATTGGCAACAGCCGCTGCCCGGTAAGATGCCTCATCCGAAATCTGTCGGTGACAGCTATGGCAATCAAAGAAGTAATATTCGGGGAACACGCCCTCTTGACCCAGCTTCGGGTCTGACCAGAGCGTCAAAGCGCGGCCCAATGCCATGGCTTGCCCAACAGCCCAATCTTGCACCGGATCTCGGCGACCCTTGCGCTTGATATAATCGCTATCTTCGTCGTGATGCGCCTGCAGACCCGTGAACAAGTCAAGTTCAAATGTTACGCGCGGGTGGCCTGCGGCCATAATCCGATGGCTCACAAACTGGCCGCTCTTTGCCGATCCAAAATGGCAATCGAGGCAGTTGGATGCCCGCGCCTTCGGGTCATCAAGCGGGATCATGCCTTGAGCAACATTGCGTGCATGAGACGCACCTACGGCGTAATGGCTGCTGATCCAGCCCGACGCCGCACCATGGCAAGATTCACACCCAACGCCGTCAGAAATTTGGAATTTGGGTCCAGTTGCGGCGGCCTTTTCGGCGTGGCATCCTAGGCACATGGGTGCTGTTTGTGCAGAAGCCAGCCCAATATTGCGCGCAATCGCGGCAGACCGTGCGGTGCCCAATGTGCGGAAAGCGCGGCTATGCGCGCCGGAAGGAGAGGAGTCCTCTTGCCACCGCAAGACTTCATCCTGACGCACTACGGCACCGTCAGCGACTTGTCGACCATGACAGGTTGATCCCGCGCAGCTCGCGACCCCAAGGTGTACATTTTGCTGCACATCGGTTGCCGTCGCGGGTTGCGCTCCAGCAAAGCTCACATAAATGATCGCTCCAAGGGCGATGAGTGCGAACAGGATACCAAATAGGCGTGAGAGGCCTCGCACGTGGCTGCCAGCCATAGAGGCGGCGTCCGAACTGTCCATGAATACGCCCCCAACTTGGTTCATTATCAACCGCTGAACACCCCCCGGCGTTCCGAACAACACGCACAAAACCATTTAAAAACGACTTAATGCCTGCCGACCTGGCTCTCTATCGCGATAAAGGACAGGTCGATATTCGGTTTCGCTGAAAATCCCGAAAAATCAAGCAATTCGACCGAAATTCGCTGCCGTATTGGCGGCAAGATAAGGTCAATATGGACGACATAAATGTCCGGTGACGCGCCTTGTCCCTCTCGGGCCTGACGCAGCCGCCCAAGAGCGATGATTATCTTGCAATATTAGGCATTATTTGTGGGAGAGCATGTCTTTGACGAACCCCTGAAGCCCCAAATCATAACTGGCGAGGGTGTCATAATCCCCAGCATCTTCGAAGAAGGAGACCAGTGTGTTACCGGTCCAATGGTGCAAGGTGTACCCCGGTTCTTCAGCGACAATCAGCGGTCGGCCATCCGGGACAGACGGATCCATCGGCGCAAGTTCTAAGGCGACTTGCGGCGCGGATGAAGCGGTCACGGACAAAACATGTCCTTCAAAACTGGTCGTAAAGGATCGGTGTACATGGCCCGCCAGCATGGCCTTGATATTGCGCCTGTTGCGCAGAACCCCGGCCAAGCGTTTGATCCAATCGGCATCGGGATTTGCATCCATCCATTCAATGCCATGCTGCACCGGCGGATGATGCAACACGATGAGAATGGGGCGTTCGCCATAAAGATTTAGAGTGTTCTCAAGCCATGTTGCTCTGGCCTCGCAAAAGGCACCACCATGTAGGCCGGGCTCAAGCGTGTCTAAAACAACCAGAACGAATTCTTCTTTATCAACAGCATAATGGACAAACCCGCCATACGTGGGCGTTGTAGGGAAATGCTTCAAAAAATTGTCGCGGTCGTCATGATTGCCCACACACAAATATGTCTCGCACGGCAGCTGGGACAGGGCCTCTTTCAGATGTCGATAGCTGGCTTCATCGCCCTTATCCGTCAAATCGCCGGAACATATGAGCAGATCTGGAGCAGGAGACATTGTCGCCAACTTTCCAATAATCCGGTCAAGGCGCTGGCGATTAAACTCCGCAGGATTATCTGGCTCAAATCCCAAATGGATGTCCGTAATTTGCGCAATCAACATGGCCTAGCCTTTGTTAGAGCACAAACTGAGACCGCTGTAATACCCTTTGTGCTGGGCTCAATCGGTTCAACCATTGCTCAATTTTTTTGCAGGATTAGCCCTTCCGCTAAGAAAAAGGCCTTTCCAAATTCCTAAAAAAATTACGGCAAATTTGTTTTTATTTTTAATTATTTAACTCAATTCAACGGTCAACTCGGCGATCTGAAGCTGATTTTGGTTGCGGCTGAACCTGTGCCCTTTTTCGTCTTGAGCGTATCTTCAAAGTGATAGCCATGACACATTGAGCAGGTCGACTGGATCTTCTCATGCTGCGGCGTCGCGCCTGCGTGGCATGTCTGGCAGGTCTTGATACCCGGCATCAGCACATCTGTTGCGCTTTTTGATTTTGGTGCCGTGTGGCAAGTTTCGCATTTGGCGGTGTCATGTGCCTTATGGTCAAACCAGGCCTTTGACATATAGATCTTCGGAACCGAGACGGGCTTTACCGTGAAATCAAGGCTTGCCGGATTGGCCGGTGCGACCACCTGATGGCATTCGTAACAGGTGCCACCTTG
The DNA here is from genome assembly GCA_009923795.1 of Sphingomonadaceae bacterium. GTDB lineage: Bacteria > Pseudomonadota > Alphaproteobacteria > Sphingomonadales > Sphingomonadaceae > Aquisediminimonas. The sequence goes on along the minus strand of RFSU01000069.1, from coordinate 362 downwards.
TGAGAATATACGACGGATCGCAGCATCTGCACTGGGAATTGGCATCGCCGCTTTCGAAGATGGACTGACGCTTCCGGGAATGTGGCGACCGGCGAGAAAGCCGTTGGTTGGCAATGATTGTGCACTCGCCCCGCGATACAGCGCCTTGATTTCGGCAATCGTCTGACGCGCATCGCCATGTCGCAGGGTCAGCACCGTGTTGCCGACCTTACCCAAGCCAAGGCTGTGGCAGCTGCTGCAATCCTTCTCCATATCAACGGCTTCAAAGGTCGATTTGTCGGCCGATGGTGTGTGGCAGTCGCTACAGGTCAGGCCGGATGACCCGCCCTTTTTATAGGCGGGAAGGGTCATCGCCATGCGCG
>RFSU01000068.1 GCA_009923795.1 Sphingomonadaceae bacterium | reverse complement strand
GCGATCAACGCCCCGGCCTTGTGGCACGCGGGCCGACTGTGACGCTATTCTAGCGGCTGTCTTTTGAGATAGTCTCTAGCCAGCCATCCACGCGCCGGAAATGTTCTTCCCAACTGGGCGCTGCATAGCTGGCGATGAGGGAGACTTGCCGCTGCCGATCTTCTGACCCCGCCGCATAGCTGAAGATTGCGTCCATCCAGGCGGCTGGATCATCGGGGCGGAGATAAAGGGGAATGTCCCCTGCAACTTCACGAAACACGCCGAGATCAGAAGCAATTACGGGGGTGCCAGCTTGCAAGGCTTCGATCACGGGGATGCCAAAGCCCTCAGCAAAGCTGGGTATTAGCAAGGCCCTCGCCCCGGCAAGAAGGACAATCATCTGTGCGTCGTTGCATCGGTCCATTTCGACAACATGGCCTCTTAGGCTATGATCCTGATCGAGGATTTGGGCGACCTCATCGATTTCCCAGCCACGTTGCCCGATAAGCAGCAGCATGGGGGCTTTTTCTCCGAGATCTTGGACAAGACGTTGCCAGATCTTGAGCAGCAGGAGATGGTTTTTTCGCGCCTCAATCGTACCGATCATAACGAAATATGGACGCGATGGGCGGTCAAGAGACGGAGCTGTCATAGGCAGCGCTTCAGTGCCGAGCAACGCCACAAGCTTATGTTCCGGAAGGTAAAGGTTCTGGTCGATCGCGAACTGGGCAAGCTGATCAAGTGTGTCTTGCGAATTGGCGATAACGCCATCTGCACTTTCGAGCAGGTGACGCATCCGCTTTGTATGGCGGCCCGCCTCTCCTGCTCGGCAATAATGCGGGTGGGTAATTGGGATAAGGTCGTGCGCAAGATAGACAGGCCGAAGCTTGGTCCGCTTCAACCAATTGGGTAGGCTTCGCGCATCAAGACCAGTATGCCCGACATTCAGGTAGATTTTTCCGTGGACATCCTTCTCCCTCTGCCAGCCAGACAGGGCGAGGCACGATGTCAATTGCGTCCGGATGCGTGGCCCGCCGCGAAGCAGTGCCCGAAACAAGGCGTCGCTCGCCTTGGCATTGAGCACAATGCGCAGGCTTCCCTTTTGAATGAGGGCGTGGGAGCGGGCGGCATAATGATCGAGATAGGCGAGGCAGACACGGTCAATCCCGGTTGGCAGACGCCGCGTCCACGCCCGCCAAATCAGGCGGCTGACATCAAGAAGGAAGGGGCGCTGATGCGCCTTACTAGGGGGCATGATCTTCCGGGGTTGCAAATCCGCTCATCGGACCCAAGTGCCTGTGCCCAACTGCCCGTTGCTTTTCAAGGCCAGGCTGCAGAATTAGGGAAAGCAGCGCGCCTAAACCCAAGCGACTGTGTGTCACGCAGTCCGGGTCAAGCTGGGGAGGCGCTTTACAGGGCGGGGGAGTTCAGTCGCTCGCGGCGCAAATTCGGCGAGCAGGCGTTTGGCGCTATTCTCGACCAGTGTCTCGACACCCGACTTGCTGGCCAAGCCCCCGCGCACCAAACATTGTGCGTGAAGCATGCGCTTGAACGCATCGTAGAGGCGCGCATCGGGCGTTTCTGGCTGGCGCCAGAATTTGTCCAAGCCGCCTTGGTGCGTCACACCTGGCACGTCGTATACCGCTTCGCCAAGCACCACGACGGGCTTTCCAGAGGCCAAAGCTAGGGTTCCAGATGTGCTGTTTACGCAGACCATGCCGAGGCAGGCCTCGGCAAGTGCCTGCAGGTCGCCGCCATCAATGTGAAAGACCCTATCCTCTATGCCCAGTCGACGCGCCTGAGCCATGATCTTCCGACGCCAATTGAGATAGCTGCTGTCGAGGGGGTGCTCCTTGATCAGGAGGCTCGCATTTTGTGGTGCGTGGCGCGCGAAACTTTCAAGCACATATTCCATCGCGACCAACATTGACCGAAATGGAGAGTGGACGCGGATCTGATAGTCCCCAGTTAACTGGAGCGGGAATAAGAAAAAGTCACAGCCTTCAATAGATTTCAGGGTCTGTTCGGCCTGGGCGTTGCGCCCCGCCTTGCGGGTAAATTTTAGCAGCCAGCCGAACGCGTCCGCAAATAGGGAGCCTAGCCTATGCGTGCGGTAGAAGGGGAAGGCGAATTTGCCGAAGAACACGTGGTGGTAATGCCAATAGCTGTCGCGGGCGCGCCGTCGGAAATCTGCCGTAATTGTTGGCAGATTTGGGACTGGGGGCAGTGTCTTGGCCGTAGCCAAAATCACGTCTGGATCGCGGGTGATCGGTGAATGGCCGTTCACGCCATCGCGCTCCAGCGTCATCCAATCGGGCCGAATATAGCCCTCCTCAAAGACGTGGACGTGAACTCCACGCAGTTGCGCTATGCGGATCGCCGCCTGGTGCACGGGCCGACAATCGCCAAATAAGACGAGATCAGTTATGCCCCGATCCCGGATTAAGCCATCAAAGTATAGTGGCCATCGGCTCATCAATCCGCGATAATTGACACAGTCACCGGGCCAGTCATGCCTGTCGCCGCCAGACAAGTTGACCCGGTGGGCGCCCGCTCCAAATTCCGTCAGCCTTTTCGCCAGCAGCCAGAAAAAGGGTCCCGGCGGGCCTTGGAGGAATAAAAATTCTCGCCGCTCTGCCGAGATGTCGATTGGGATGCGGCCCGGCATTAGCGCCCCCCAACAAATGGGCGCAGAAGTGCTTGGACGCGCCCTTGCCACTGCCGCAGGGTAATCAGCGCAGACGATATGCCCGCCGACCCCTGCGCCATCCGCTCCACGAGCAATTCGGCGGGACAGGGCAGGCGCGTCACGGGATCGATATAGCGCGGATAGACAAGCAAACTGCCCGCCACGAGCTCGTCAAGTGACAGGCGCCGGGTGCGGCGCGCGGGCACATCCCCCAAATCCTTGGTAAGCCCCCAGCCGGCATAAAAGGGCACGCCATGTGTGGTCACGGCCTTGCCTCGCAAGAGGGCTTCAAAGCCAGCAAGCGATGTGATGACGTGGACGGCATCCACGGCATCAATGAGCGAGGTAATTGAAACATCGTGGAGAATTTCATTGGCAAAGCGGAGTGCGTCTGCTGGCTCCACATGGCCCTTGCGGTGCCCAGCAACCACATCTGGGTGCGGCTTATAGATGATGTGTGCATTGGGTTCACACGACCGCGCGCGCGCCAGAAGCTCCAAATTCGTCGTCCCGGACCCGCCGGTGAGAATGGATCTGTCATCTTCCACCTGTCCCGTCACCAGCACTTTATATCGGCCTTGCGCCGCGTGCTTCATTTCGTTTCTCGCCTGCCCATATTTGCTGATGTCGGCTTCGACAAGGCGCCTCTTTAAAGCTGCGGCACGGCTAGACAAATCCGCGTCGAAATTACCACTTTGTAATATAACCTCCAAATCGCTCGGCTGGCTTGGATCAAAATAAATTCCGGCAAAATCAACGATCGCCGAGAGAGGCGGCACGCAATTTGCTCCCAAGCCGACGGAGCGAATGAAGCCATCCTCTACCTCGCCCAGGCGTACGTCTTCTTTAGCTAGTCTCGCAAGCAGCTTGGGGGGCGTTCTGGATTTCCAGGCAACTTGATGTTGGCCATCTGCCCCGACGGGCAGGAACTTGCGAGCATAGCGAACGGGCGAGGATCCATCCCAAAGCATCGCGTCGAGCGTAACGCGCTTCCAGCCTGCGACCCCATAAACCGCATCAATTCGCCGATTGGCATCAATCAGCTTTCGCCAGTCGGAGAGTTGGGCGATTGCATCCAACGGGCTCCAATCCTCACCCGTAAAGGGGCTTGAATAGAGCCAGCAGGACAGGGCGTCGGCAAGGGCGGCTTCAGGGGCTTTGTCGCATCCGGCAAAGCGGCCTTGCCCAAAAAGGCGCAAGGGGGTGCCGCTCAAGCCCGCAATCAGGGCGAGGTCTTGATCCGCCCCGGCCCAGATTTCGCGTGCGTTTGACGCCAAATGCCAGGGATCGCAGTCAGCAGCCAGCCTCAGGCAATAACTGGGCAGCCGCATCCCCGGCGCGATAGCGGCTATCGCCCGCCCCTTACCCAAGAGCGACAACATGGCCTGAAGCTGATCTTCCGTATCTGGCGCCAGAAGGAGGGTGTCCTCCCCAATGTCGGGCTGAGCGCCCCAGAAACGGCCGCCAACCCGCGCCGCGCAGATTGACGCGGCAATGTCTTCGGCGTCAATCTCGCTCTTGCCAGCTTGCGTCAAAGGCGCGCCTTTGTGGCCCGGAAATGGCGGAACGCGTAAGAAGGGAGAGTGGCCGCCGGGCATTGCGGGCGTTAGCCCTTCACAATGGCGTCAATCGCCAAAAGGGGGCGCAAAAACCCTTCAAGATTGGCCAAGGGGAGGGCGCAGCGGCCATCACATTTGGCGCGCGTTGGGTCTGGGTGCGCTTCCAGAAACAGGCCGGCAATGCCGACGGCAACGCCGGCCCTGGCAAGAGTATCGACCTGAGTCCCTCGGCCATCTGCACTATCTTCCCGACCGCCCGGCTTTTGCAGCGCATGGGTCACATCAAAAATGACGGGTGCCATGGGCTTCATCAGATCTAGGCCAAGCATGTCCACGACCAGATTATTATAGCCAAAGCTGGTTCCGCGTTCGCACAGGAGAATGTTCTCATTGCCCACTTCGCGGCATTTTGTGATGATGTGGCGCATTTCTTGAGGCGCTAAAAACTGGGGCTTTTTTATGTTGATAACGGCGCCCGTGCGGGCCATCGCCACCACCAGATCCGTCTGGCGCGCCAGAAAGGCCGGAAGCTGAATGATGTCGGCAACTGCTGCAACGGACGCTGCTTGTTCCGGCTCATGTACATCGGTCAGGATCGGCACCCCGAAGTGCTGCTTCACCTCTTCTAGCAGGCGTAACCCTTCCTCAAGGCCCGGCCCGCGATAGGAGTGAATGGACGATCGATTTGCTTTGTCAAAGCTTGCTTTGAACACATAGCCCACGCCCAATTTGCGGGTCACATCCAGCATATGCTCTGCCACGCGCAAAAGCGTGTCTCTATCTTCGATGACATTCATGCCACCAATCAGCGTCAAGGGCCGATTATTCGCAAAGATAAGGCCGTCGGCCAGAGTGACGCTCGATATGCTCATAAAATGGCCCTAGCGCATTCCGCGTTGTCGCAAAACCTCTTCTATGGCGGGAATGTCTTCGGGGTTGTTGAGCTCTATGCAATCCCAGCCAATGGGATCGAATGGAACAACCCGAATGCGATGGCCGGTTTCAAGGAAGCGAAGCTGCTCCAGCCCCTCTAGATTTTCGATTGAGGAGGGGGGCGTGGCGGCATAGGCCCTGAGCGCATCGGGGCGATAGGCATAGACGCCGAGGTGCAGGTGGACGTGGCGATGGGCATCAGCCATCGTCTCTGGGATATGGGGAATAACCCGCTTTGAAAAGTAAAGGGCGGTCAGTGCCGAATTAAAGACAAGCGTCGTTCCACCGGCCCGACCCTGTTTCTGATCGGCGATAAGGTGATGATAGAGCGTTTCTGAACAGCGGACGGCGGGCGTCGCCATCACCGCGTGCGCATCTGCCTCAAGCGCCGCGACCAGATCGTGCACGACGAAATCCGGTGTTAATGGGGCATCGCCTTGTAAATTGACGATAATAGGGGCGATGTCGCCCAAAACATCCAGCGCAGCCGCACAGCGTTCGGTGCCATTGCGGCAGGTCTTTGGCGTCATGACAATTTGCCCACCAAATCTCTGAACAGCATCGGCAATGCGATCATCATCCGTCGCGACCCAGGTGCGTGCCGCCCCAGCAATGGTCTGAGCTGCATCCCAAGACCTTTGGATCAGGCTGCGTGGCTGCCCATCGGCACCCCGCAATTCGGCCAATGGCTTTCCAGGAAAACGCTGAGACGCATAGCGCGCCGGGATAATGATGGCGAAATCGGATGCCATGGCCACAGATTTAGTTCAGCCCGAGACGCAAAAGATCATGGATATGGAGGATACCCAGCGGCGGCTGATGGCCCGCAGAGGGGTCTTCCACCACAAAGGTGGCGCTGATCTTATTGTCATTCAAAAAGGCCAGTGCCTCGTCAGCGAGCATGTCTGGTGAAATAACCTTGGGTGTTCGGGTCATCACTTCATGTGCAAAGGCTGTTTCCAAGAGGCCGAAGCGGCGGCGCAAATCGCCATCGGTGATGACGCCAACCAGCGCGCCTGAGGTATCCAACACCCCAGCCATCCCGAAACAGCCCGATGTCATGACGGAAATTGTTTCCGGCATGCCGGCTTGGTGGCTCACCAAGGGGAGTCGATCTGGGTCGGTCACCATGATTTCCTGCACCGGGGTAAGGGCAAGGCCAATGGCACCGGCGGGATGGAGCTTACGGAGATCCTTACGCGTCACGCCGCGCATTTCCATCACCGTCATAGCCAGCGCATCGCCCAAGGCGAGCTGCATTGTGGTGGATGTGGTCGGCGCGAGATTTTCCGGGCAGGCTTCCCAAACATTGGGGAGAAGAAGGGCGATATCCGCAAATTGAATGACTTTAGATGTCGGACGAGATGCCATGCCGATGATGGGCACGCCTAGCTTTCGGGCATATTTCATAACGGGCTGCAATTCAGGCGTGTTGCCAGAGTTTGACAGAACGAGCAGCACATCCCCTTTGGCGATCATCCCCATATCACCATGCCCCGCCTCGCTGGGGTGCACAAAAATCGCTGGGGTCCCGGTCGCGGCAAATGTTGCCGCAATCTTGCGGGCAATGTGCCCGGATTTGCCGAGGCCGGTGACGACGAGTTGGCGTGTTTCCGTGAATATGGTCAAGCAAGCGGCGGCAAAATCGTCGCCCAGAGACTTCTCAAGGTCGACGAGGGCCGCCGCCTCCTTTTCGAGGACGCTGCGTCCTAAAGAAATAATGCTCTCACGGTCGGGTATCCCGCTGACATCCCTCACGCTTTTGAGCTTTTCGACTGATTTACTCTTATCCAATGGTCAACAAATCTCTGTTTCATGCCTGAACATCTCAGGCTATTTGGCTAGCACGCGACAGGTCCAGATCCTAGAAGCATTTTTGTTTAAACGAGGTGGGGTGCCGTGTTGGCGTATTCATGGGCGCGCGACCAATCGCTCCGCCATTTGGCCATTTCTGACGTTTCCATAATTTAGATTAATATTTAGAGCATATCATATTTGGGAGCTAGCGGGGAAAACAGGATCGCTATTTATGCCATTTTGTGGCAAGACGAGCTGCCGACGATCGATATTCGATTGACCTTCGGAGCAGTTTAAAAACATTGGCATTTTTTGTGCCGCGTGCTTTGAGCGCATTTGCTTAAGCGCGGACTTTGCCTTTCGGAAGGATTTTAAACCTTGGACATATCGACGACATCATCTCGCAGGAAGGGGATCATCCTTGCGGGTGGATCGGGAACGCGGCTCTATCCGCTCACGCGTGGCGTGTCCAAGCAACTCATGCCCGTGTTCGACAAGCCAATGATTTATTATCCGCTGAGCACGCTAATGCTCGCGGGCATTCGTGATATCTTAATCATCACCACGCCCGAAGATGCGGTGCAGTTTCAGCGCGTTTTGGGCGATGGGTCGGCCTTCGGCGTCGCTCTATCATATGCGGTCCAGGCGAGCCCTGACGGCCTCGCCCAGGCTTTTCACATCGGGGCTGACTTTATCGCTGGCGATCCAAGCGCCCTCGTGCTTGGCGATAACATCTTCTACGGACATGGTCTGCCGCAATTGCTCAATAATGCAAATGGACGGACGTCTGGGGCCAGTGTCTTTGCATACCGTGTCAACAACCCGAAAGACTATGGCGTTGTTTCCTTTGACGGCGACGGTCGCGCAGCCACCATTGAAGAAAAACCGTCCCAGCCCAAGTCGAATTACGCGGTCACGGGGCTATATTTCTACGATGACACTGTCGTTGATCGGGCTCGGGATCTTAAGCCCTCGCCTCGGGGTGAGCTGGAAATTACGGACCTTAATAGGCTCTATATGGATCAAGGGCAACTTTCGGTAGAAATCATGGGCCGAGGATATGCTTGGCTCGACACGGGGACGCACGCATCGCTGCTTGATGCCGCATCCTATGTGCGGATCACGGAAGAACGTCAGGGGTTAAAAATTTGCTGCCCCGAGGAGATCGCCTGGCGGCAGGGCTTCATCTCAGATACGGAGCTTGAGAACATTGCCCAGCCATTAGTTAAGTCTGGCTATGGCGAATATTTGCTGCAACTCCTTGCCCAGAAAGATATCGCATGAACGTCATTCCATGCGACATTAAGGGCCCGCTTATACTTGAACCGAAAGTATTCGGAGATGCGCGCGGCTTCTTCTTAGAAAGCTGGAACGCGGCATCCTTCGCCGAAATTGGCCTCAATGTGACATTCGTCCAAGACAATCACAGCCGATCCCAAAAGGGCGTGCTGCGGGGGATGCATTTTCAAAATCCTGCGCCTCAGGGGAAGCTTGTGCGGGTGGTCAGCGGCGCAGTATTTGATGCGATTGTCGACTTGCGGCGCTCTTCCCCAACATTTGGTCAGTGGACAGGCGTAACGCTGTCCGCTGAGAACAAACGCATGTTTTGGGTGCCAGAGGGCTTTGCGCATGGCTTTCTGACGCTCGAAGATAATACCGATTTTCTTTACAAGTGCACGTCAGCCTATTTGCCGCAGAACGAGCATAGCCTGGCTTGGGACGATCCCGAGGTCGGCATTGAGTGGCCGCTTGAGGGGATTGAACCCAAATTATCTGCCAAAGATGCGGCAGGGGTGCCGTTATCACGCGTCCAGGCTTTTGCATGAAGGCGTTGATTACGGGTGTGAATGGCCAGTTAGGCAAGGCCTTGCTTGCGGATGCGCCGGCGGGTTGGACTTGCGTGGCTCTTGATCGCGCTGCACTCGACCTTACCGATACAGATGCAATTGCCCGCATGGTGGATGCCGAGCAGCCAGATCTGGTCCTGAATGCGGCGGCCTATACGGCAGTCGACCGCGCCGAGGGCGAGCCAGACCTTGCCCATGCGATTAATGCCTGCGCGCCAGAGGCCTTTTCTAAGGCATTGGGTAATGCAGGGCGACTTGTGCAGGTTTCGACCGACTTTGTGTTTGATGGAGCGCGCGGTCACGCTTACCTGCCCGATGACATCCGCAACCCCCAGTCCGTTTATGGCGCCAGCAAGGCGGCCGGTGAGGACGCGGCGGGCGATAAGGCAATTATTGTGCGGACAAGCTGGGTTTATGCGGCCGGGGGTGCAAATTTTGTGCGAACCATGCTGCGGCTCATGCGTGAACGCGACGAGCTTCGTGTGGTTGCGGATCAAATTGGTTCGCCGACTTGGGCGCAGGGCCTTGCGACAACAATTTGGGGTCTGGCTGCAAAGGATGCGACAGGTATTTGGCATCACCGCGATGCGGGAATTGCCAGTTGGTATGATTTTGCAGTCGCAATTGCAGAAGAGGCGCACGCGGTTGGATTGCTTGCCCGCATTCCTTCTATCCACCCGATTGCAACCTCGGAGTATCCAACGCCAGCGCGCAGGCCTGCGTTTTCAGTCTTAGACGTCGCAGCAACGCGTGGAGTCTTAGGTGATATATCGGCGCACTGGCGATCGAACTTGAGAACGATGTTAAAAGAGGAAAAAGCACTTGGCTAATTTACTTGTGACGGGCGGCGCCGGCTTTATCGGCGGCAATTTCGTTCATTATTGGGGCAAGTCGTATCCCGATGACACGGTAACTGTGCTCGACTGCCTGACTTATGCCGGGAATCGCTCGACGATTGCCGATGTGCCCCAAGCGGAACTGGTTGTAGGGGATATCCGCGACACAGATCTGGTTGAAAGGCTCCTGCGTGAGCGCGACATCTCAACGATCGTACACTTTGCCGCAGAAAGCCATGTCGACCGCTCGATCACAGGGCCGGACGCGTTTATCGATACCAATATTTTGGGCACAAACAGCCTTCTAAAGGCCGCACGCAGCATTTGGCTTGACCAAGGTTCCGGGCGTGAACATCGGTTCCATCACATCTCGACCGATGAGGTTTATGGCTCTCTTGGCCCCAATGACCCGGCATTTAGCGAAACCACCCAATATGCCCCCAATTCACCCTATTCAGCATCGAAGGCAGCGAGCGACCACTTGGTGCGGGCCTATCACCACACCTATGGCCTCAATGTGACCACCACGAACTGCTCCAATAATTATGGACCACGACAGTCGTTAAGAGCTGTTATCCCAGATTTAATTACACAAATTGCCACAGGAAATAAGAAAATTAAATTAGGGTCCATGCATCCAACGAGAGATTTTACTTTTGTTGAAGACACAGTCTCTGCCTACATATCGATTCTAGAGAGCAATTTGGGGGTTGGAGAAGTATTCAATATCGGAAGTAATTTTGAAATTTCAATTGGTGATACAGCAAACCTTATTTTAAGCCTAATGAATTCTAGTGCAGAGTTAATTTCTGAAGATATTGATAGATCGAACTATCTTTATGAACTGATTGATAATAGTGGCTCTTGGATTATCGATGAATTTAGTGGTTCTGCTAAACATAGCAGCGGATTTGAGTTGCCTGGTCGCATACCTTATCAAAGCGAAATGACAGCTTCATTGGTCGATGAAGTTCTAGAGTATGGTACTTGTGGACTCCCATCATTACAGACCTCGAGTGCGCTTCATAAGGTT
>RFSU01000067.1 GCA_009923795.1 Sphingomonadaceae bacterium | reverse complement strand
CATCCGTCAAATAACTTTCTTCGTAATCGTGTTCGCCCAGATATAACTCGTTCCGGTCGCTGGACGAACGCGACAGAAATATAAGCGTAAAATATACTACGCCCTCGCCAAACTATAACCGAGAATGCATTGTTCCGATAGCTTTTTCGCACAGGCGCTTTTTTAAGCTGTTCACAGGCGCTTGCGGCCCAGGGTACGCCTGTGCAAAGGGATAAGGATATGCGTGTCTGATCGCGGACAGGGTGCGGAGTCGCGCCACCCACCACAGGCCGCCGACATGGCATGATTTGGAGTATGTAAATGGCCGTCTATCTGCATGAAGAAGATCTTCCCGCCAATGTGTTGGCAGATGGGCAGGTTGCAATCGATACGGAGACGATGGGCCTTCATCCCGGCCGGGATAGATTGTGCCTCGTGCAGATTAGCGACGGCGGCGGCGATGAGCATTTGGTGAGATTCGCAGCGGGATCAAATTTTGCAGCGCCGAATCTGAAAGCGGTTCTGACCGATTCGTCGCGTCTCAAACTCTATCATTTTGCGCGGTTCGACTTGGCGTCGATCATGGCGTATCTCAATGTGATGGCGGAACCCGTTTATTGCACCAAAATCGCGTCTCGCCTGATCCGCACCTATACAGATCGCCATGGTCTGAAAGATTTGGTGCGCGAAACGCTGGGGGTTGAACTTTCTAAGCAGCAGCAATCCTCCGATTGGGGCGCGCCCACACTGACCGATGCGCAAAAGGAATATGCCGCATCGGACGTGCGCTACCTCCATCGTCTCAGGGAGGCGCTGGACCCGCGACTTGAGCGCGAAGGTCGCACCGCCTTGGCCCAAGCCTGCTTTGAATTTCTGCCACATCGCGCGCGGCTTGACCTGGCGGGTTGGCCAGAGGTTGATCTCTTCGCTCATGTCTGATGCCGCCCTTCTGGAGCGGTCGGCGCGAAAGCGCTGGGCACAGCCGGATGGCAGTCACGACAGGCTCGTGCACGTGCTGCGCTTTGCCCTGCCCGTCATCATCGGCATTCTGGCCCTGATCTTCGTGATGGCCCCAATTGCCAGTCCTAATGGAGATGTCAGCTTCATGCTCGGCAAGGATAGCGTGTCGATGGCGACAGAGCGGCTTCGCATCACTACCGCGACCTATCGCGGCGAAGATAGCAAGGGCCGCCCTTTTGAAATCCAGGCCGGGTCTGCCGTGCAGCGCAGCTCGCAAGAGCCAATTGTTCGCCTGAAAGACCTGATGGCGCGGCTGCAAATGGCAGAAGGACCAGCCACCATTGCCGCCAATGCCGGCCGATATGACATGAGCCGAGAGATCGTTCAGGTGGATGGCCCGCTCCGCTTTGAAACGGCCGATGGCTATCGGATTGAGGCCAATAATGTGGCGGTCAGCCTCAAATCCCGCAAGCTGGCCAGTGGCGGCGCTGTCTCTGGGAAACTGCCGCTGGGCACTTTTAGTGCCAGGACCATCAAGGCGGATCTCAATGCCCGCACTGTGACATTGGACGGCCGCGCCCGCTTGCATATCGTGCAAGGTCAGGCCAGATAGCTGCTATGCGCAAACTTCCCCTGCTCCTCGGCCTCGCCGCTCTTCTTGCCGTTCCCGCAGTGGGGCAGGCGCTGCGCGGGCATAATGTGAAATCACCCGTGGATGTGGAGGCCGATCGCATCGAAGTGCAGGACCGCGCCGACCGCGCCGTCTTTTCCGGCAATGTTATTGTGCGGCAGGCCGATTTGAACCTGACGGCCGCACGACTGACCGTCGCTTATGCGCGCGAAAGCGGCACTGTGGACATTGACCGCATCGATGCCTCTGGCGGCGTTTTCATCCGCAGCGCCAGCGAAACGGCGCGCGGCGACTTTGCGGTTTATGAACTTAACCGGCGCATCATTACAGTACTGGGCAATGTGGAACTGAACCAAGGGAGCAATCGCGTGCGCGGCGGGCGGTTGGTCATTGATCTGGAAAGCGGCCGCGCCATCATGGATGGCCAGAGTACAGGATCTCAAGGAGGCCAGTCACGCGTTAGCGGGCGATTTACCGTATCGGATCGAAAAAACTAACCAATTGGCTTAGTTGTTCGACGAAATGGCGCAGGTTTCAGGTACGTCGATATTGTGTTCCCAGCCCTGTATGCAATAATCCTGCCAATCGGGACAGATGCATCAATCTGCCTCTTCACCTTATGATCCGCAGCACAACAGGGACAATGATGACACAAGCCGCACTTCTCGACGCTGCTCCGGCTAGCATGGCTGGGACCGACAATGGCCTTTCGGTCGTGTCGATTGCCAAATCCTATGATTCGCGCGTTGTGCTGAGCGATGTCTCCTTGTCGGTTGGCCGCGGGGAAGTCGTTGGCCTGTTGGGGCCGAATGGCGCGGGTAAGACGACCTGCTTTTATTCCATCATGGGCCTCGTCAAACCCGATGGCGGCCGGATTGAGCTGGATGGTCAGAATATTACGTCCCTGCCCATGTATCGCCGGGCGATTTTGGGTCTGGGCTATCTTCCGCAAGAAACCTCCATCTTCAGAGGATTAACGGTTGAGCAAAACATCTCAGCCGTGCTCGAACTGGCGGAGCCAGATAAGGAGGCCCGCGCGGGGCGGCTGGAGCAACTGCTTGATGAATTTGGGCTGACGCGCCTTCGGACCTCTTCGGCTATGGCGCTGTCGGGCGGGGAGCGCCGCCGTTGCGAAATCGCGCGCGCATTGGCCGCTGACCCATCCATCATGCTGCTGGATGAGCCCTTTGCTGGCATCGACCCGATCTCAATATCGGATATTCGGGGCCTGGTTAAGCAGTTGAAGAACCGACAGATCGGCGTGCTCATCACGGATCACAATGTCCGCGAAACGCTGGATATCGTGGATCGTGCCTGTATCATTTATGATGGCCGGGTGCTGTTTTCCGGCAGCCCACAAGATCTGGTCGCGGATGAGAATGTGCGCCGTCTCTATCTGGGCGAGAGCTTTAGCCTATAGCCATGGCGCTCGGCCCCCGCCTCGACTTGCGGCAAAGCCAGTCGCTGGTGATGACGCCGCAGCTGCAACAGGCGATCAAACTTCTGGCGCTCTCAAACCTTGAGATTGAAGCCTTTATTTCTGAAGAGATGGATCGCAATCCGCTTCTGGAGGCGGAGCGCGAAGATCGGCCCGAGGATTTGGCGGACGCTACTGGCGATGACTATGAGCGTGATGCGGAGGACTTCTCAGACGACCTGCCGACAGCGGATCAGCTTGTCATCACCGATGCGGGGCCAGAAGCAGAGGGGCCGTTGGATGCCGATTATGCGCAGGAGACATTCCACCATGATAGCGCCGCCGATGGCGGGCCGGGCCTAGACGGCGCATTGGGATTAAATGGCGGCACATCGGGCAGTTTCGACGACGACAGCCCTGATTTTGATAGCTTTGCCATGGCCGACATCTCACTGCAGGACCATTTGTTGGCGCAGGCGCGGGCGGCGCTGTCTGGCGCAGATTTGGTTATCGCGGCGCATATCATCGGGCATATTGATGAAGCGGGCTATGTTACTGCGGCACTTCCGGACATTGCCGACCAATTGGGCGCAGACCTTATCGACGTGACCAATGTTTTGCGCGTCATACACAGCTTTGACCCGACGGGTGTCGGGGCCCAGTCTTTGGCCGAATGTATCGCCCTGCAAGCCCGTGAGGCAGATCGTTATGACCCCGCAATGGCGCGGCTGATCGACAATCTTGATCTGCTCGCCCTAGGCCGTCTGCCCCAGTTGAAACGCATGTGCGGCGTCGATGATGAGGATATGGCGGATATGATCCGCGAATTGCGCAGCTATGATCCAAAACCCGGCCTGCGTTTTGGCGGAGAGCCGATACAAAGCGTGACGCCCGATATTTTTGTGGTTGAGCGCGCGCAAGGTTGGGCCGTGGAGATTAATTCGGCAAGCCTGCCCCGACTACTGCTCAACCGAAGCTATTATGCCGAACTGTCTAGCAATGGTTGCGGAGACAAAAAGGCCAAGGCCTGGCTCAATGAGTGCCTCACCTCTGCCAATTGGCTGATCAAAACACTGGATCAGCGCCAGCGCACCATCCTGAAGGTCGCAACCGAAATGGTGCGCCAGCAAGACGCCTTTTTCCGCCATGGCGTCGCGCATCTCAAGCCGCTGACGCTGCGGCACATTGCCGATGTGATCGGCATGCACGAATCAACCGTCAGCCGGGTGACCTCCAACAAATATTTGTCCTGCGCGCGCGGCATGTTTGAGCTGAAGTATTTCTTCACCAGCGGCATTGCTTCTGCCGATGGCGGGGATGCGATTTCCGCCGAAGCGGGAAAAACCGCCATTCGCGCGCTGATTCTAGCCGAAGAGCCCAAGGCGATATTGTCGGACGATACGCTGGTCGATCTTCTCAAAGATCAAGGCTTTGATCTCGCCCGCCGCACTGTGGCCAAATATCGCGAAGCCATGGGGATCGGCTCCTCCGTCCAGCGCCGCCGCCAGAAAGCGATTGGCGGCTAGATCTCACCCGATTCTGTTCAACCAGACCAGAGCAACACTCCCGGCCACAATTCGATACCAAGCAAAGGGGCCAAAGCCATAGCGGGTGACAATCGCCAGAAAGCCTTTGATCACAACCAATGCAACGAGGAAGGAGACCACAAAGCCAATGGCGATATTGGTCACGTCCTGCGCGGCAAGGGCGGCCCCTTCTTTATACAAAGCAAGGGCGGTGGCCCCCATCATAGTGGGGACGGCCACAAAGAAACTGAACTCCGCCGCTGTCTTGCGCTCAACGCCCATAGCGCGTGCGCCCATGATGGTCGCGCCAGAGCGGCTGACACCGGGAATCATCGACAAGCATTGGACCAGGCCGATGGTGAGCGCAGTCTGCCAGCGCATCACCTCAACCGTGTCGGTGTGGCTGTCCTTGGCAAAACGTTCGATCGCCAAGATCGCAACCCCACCCAGAATCAGCGCCCAAGCGACAATTTCGGGTGTTTCGAGCATGGCCTTAATCGCGGAATAGGCCAGCGCGCCGATCAGCGCGGAGGGCAAAAAGCCGAGCAATATGTTGCGCGTAAAAACCACCGGCCCTTGCTGCCAAGACAAAAGCCCGACCGCGACATCCCAAAAGCGCCGCCAATAAAGCACGATGACAGCCAGAATTGCGCCTAGCTGAATAATCACATCAAAGGCACCGCCCGATCCGTCCTGAAAGCCCAGCAGCTCCCCCGCGATCACAAGATGCCCGGTGGAGGAGACGGGAATAAACTCTGTCAGCCCCTCCACTATGCCGAGCAGAATGACGGTCAGAAGATCGCTCATGCAGATGCCCCAAAGCGGCCATGGCGACGATAAATCAGCAGCCAATCCTGCGCGACGACATCCAGCGGTGTTGCATCCACGCCGAGCGCGGTCAGACCCTTGGCCTTGGAACCCACGACGTTGTCCGATTGCAGCATCAGCCATTGATCGCGCGTGATGGGTGCCCCCGGCAGCCAGCCCGTCAGCGTGGCCATCGCGCCTGCAACAACGTCTGGCACCTCCACATAGACGGGCGTCCGGCCAATATGGCCTGCAATCCACTGCTGAAGTTCCAGCATGGAGAGGATTTGCGGGCCGCCCAGCTCAAATATTTTGCCTGCATGGGTCTTCGCCTGCCCAATGGCCTGGGCCACGGCATGGCCCACATCGCCCGCAAACACGGGCTGGAACCGCGTGCTGCCGCCAATCACCGGAAGGATCGGCAAGGCGCGGATCATCGCAGCAAAGCGATTGATAAAGGCGTCTTCGCGGCCAAAGACAATGGAGGGGCGCAGGATCGTCGCCTTCGGGAAGCCAGCCCGCACGGCGGCTTCGCCTTCCCCCTTGGTGCGGCCATAGGCGGAGCGGCTGTCCACATCGGCACCAATGGCGGACATATGAACGAACGCCTGAACGCCCGCAGCGGTCGCGGCCCGTGCAAGATTGCCCGCGCCCTCCACATGAATGCGCTGCATATCGGCAAAGCTGCCCACCAGATTGACGACGGCATCCGCGCCCGCAAGCGCCGGGCCAAGCGTGTCTGGCCGGGTAATGTCAGCGGCGACATAGGTGATTTGGCCCAGATTTGCCTGCGCCTTGAGGTAATAAGCGTTTTTCGGGCTGCGTTCCGCCACACGGACACGCGCGCCTGCCTTGAGCAGAGCTTGCACGACATAGCGACCCAAAAAGCCACCACCGCCAAAAACCGTCACCAGAGAGTCTCTCATCGTTCCCATATTCCCATTTATCGGTCGCCCGCCCAATGCCCGCGCTCAGCCCTGTTGACAAGCACCAAAGCCCTGCCTACTCGCGCCTCTTCTTTCCGCAGTGATCCAAATTTCGGATCCGCGCCGTGCCCAGGTGGTGGAATTGGTAGACGCGCTGGCTTCAGGTGCCAGTGGCCGCAAGGCCGTGGAGGTTCGAGTCCTCTCCTGGGCACCATATTCCCGGCTCAATTTGACGAGGCTGCTAGGCACAAGGCCTCAACCGTCGACACAGCGCGATTTGCCATTTAGGTCACATGACGACGACGCCATGGCAAACCAGCCAACCCTTTTTTTCGGCGAAATTAAAGCCTTTTAATATAACCACTTTAGAGCCATGATAGAACGGATTGTTCGATTCGAGGTGGTGTTCCATTTGGGGGTGAAAAATGATTAAGAAGACGTTTTTAAAGATTGCTGTATCTTCTGTAGCGCTCACATTTTCGACGAGCGTACTGGCTCATGATGTAAAATTTGAGCTGACGAACAACAGTAAATCCACTCTGGTGGATTTGCGGCTGAGTGGATCTTCAGACCCAAGCTGGGGGGAAGACATTCTGGAAGAGAATATTCCCTCGGGTGAAGATTATGAAGTCACGATCGACGAATTAGAAGAGTGCGAATATGATTTGCGCGCAGTCTATAGCGACGGCGACACTGAAGAGGTTTGGAACGTCGACCTTTGCAATCTCGACGAGCTGACCATCAATGATGATGACAAGGACCAGCCCGATCCCGTCCCCGAAACCGAAGACGGCGATGACGACGGCGACGATGACGACGGCGACGACGATGAAGACGACGACGACGAAGAAGACGGCGACGACGGCCGGAAATAAAGGCTAACGAGATTTAGGCGGCTCCTTCGGGGGCCGCCTTTTTTCTTGGCCAATGAATTTTCCAAAAACTCTGTTGCTGCAGTCGGTTTTCTAAATGTGGACCCTGCAACATGTTCCCGAACGTGGAGATGTGCTGTGTATTTCAATAAATTTGCTGCGTGGGGCAAGGCCGCCATTGCGTCTGCCTTGGTTTTTAGCCTTAGCGGCTGTTTCATTCAGCCTGGCGAATTTAATTCCACTCTGACGGTAGATCAGAATGGGAATTTCTTATTTGCTTACAAAGGGCAGATCCAGCTGGTGAGCAATGCCGCCAATCAAGCTGCTCAGATGTTCCAAGGCCCTAACGAATTTGAAGCCAAATGCTTCGACGAAGTTAACACCGTGACGACCTATGCGGACGGCGAAGACATTCCTCCTCAAGACCCGAATAAGAGCGTGTTGCGTTCCGTTCACCCGAACGAAGACGGCACCGGAACCGTCGTGGATGAGACGGAGAACGTAGCCCGCGATTGTAATCCGGCCGAAGTTAAAGAGCAAAAGGCCGAATGGGATGCCGGACAAGAGGAAAGAGTAGCGGAGCAAGCGCGCAAGAAGGCGGAACAGGAAAACATTCTGCAACTTTACGGCGGTATGAACTTCGAGGACCCTGAAATGGTCGCCCGCTTCATTCGCGAGATCGAAAAGCTCGCTGGTTTTCGCAAAATCGAACATCTTGGCGATGGCGTGTTCATGGTCGACTATAGCACCAGCGGTCGCCTTGCAGATGATTTCGCATTCCCCATTTTCCCGAGTGTTAGTGTCGGCGCGCCCATGCTCTATGTGACGCGTCTTGATGATGGGAGCCTGAGCGTTGTGGCGCCGGCATTCCGTGGCATTCCCGAAGATGAAAAGTCGACCGCCGAGGCGGGTGATAACCAGGCTGCCCCAAAAGCGAAAAAGGCAATCCCCGTAAAGGGCAGTTTCACACTGACGACAAATGCGCCAATCCTAATGAGTAACAGCAAGAGCGGTGCGGTCGCATCCGGCGCACTGAAAACCTTGCGGTGGGATATCGGTCCGGGCCCCAGTGCAGCACCAAAGGCGCTGCTGAAGCTTGCCCCCTAAGGGACAGTCCCAACCTCTGCGTACCAGAGGGCCCGTTGCCTTTAACGGCGACGGGCAAGGGGCCAGGAGGCGGAACGCGTCACCCAACCCACAGCAGAGCACATAGCCCAGCAATGCATTTGATTTAAAAAATTGAGGCGCAGGAAATGTTTAGTCCCGAGTTTAGCGCACGACTTCGCTACGAATTTGATAAGACCATGGCAGCAGGCCCCATCGCTCTGATTGGCTGGCTGGGCCTCATTTCACTCGCGATTATTACGGTTGCAGCTTCTGTCGTTTCAATATTCAGGATCGTGCCTGAAGGCGATGAGGACATGAGCTTTATTGAGAGCCTTTGGGCCTCGCTGATGCGCGCGATGGATTCCGGCACCGTGGCTGGCGATGCGGGCTGGGGATTCCGGATCGTTATGCTGCTCGTGACCTTGGCAGGCATATTCATCGTATCCGCGCTTATCGGTGTGCTGAATACTGGTTTGGACAGCAAGCTCGAAGAGCTGAGCAAAGGCAAGTCCAAGGTTCTTGAGAAGGACCACACGATCATATTCAACTGGTCAGAGTCAATTTATGACGTCATTCGTGAAATCGTCATTGCCAATGAAAGCCGCAGCAAGCCGCGCATCGTCATTATGGCGGACATGGACAAGGTGACGATGGAAGAGCAGATCGCCGACAAAATCAAAGATCTGAAGAATACGCGCGTCATCTGCCGCAGCGGGGATCCAACGGTCCTTTTTGACATTGGGCTGGTGAGCCCTGAGACATGCCGGTCGGTCATTATCTTGTCTCCTGAATCCGAAGACGCCGATTCCCAGGTGATTAAAACGATCTTGGCACTGGTAAATGATCCAGACCGTCGCCCCGACACATTCCAAATTGCCGCCGAATTGCGCGATGCGGAAAGCGTAGATCTGGCGCGTGTCGTTGGTGGGGACGAAGTGCAGCTTGTGTTGGCAGACGACCTGATTGCGCGCGTTATGGTGCAATCTACGCGAGAGCCCGGGCTTTCGGCCGTATTTGTTGAACTGCTCGATTTCGATGGCTGCGAAATTTATGTGATTGAACAGCCAGAACTTGCCGGAAAAACATTCGGCGAAGCGGTCATGGCTTATGACACGTCGAGCCTAATCGGTGTCTGTAGCGCCGATGGCGTCGTGTCCCTCAACCCGCCGAGCAACTTGGCCATTACATCAGAAATGTCGATGGTTTTAATTGCAGAGGATGATTCCACCATCCTTCTCGACGGCAAAGCGACGAATGTCGCCATTTCGCCTTCAGGAAAAGCAGCGGTGACGCTTCCAAAAGCGGAGCGCACCCTCATCCTCGGCTGGAACCGCCGCGCGCCGATCATTGCAAGCGAGCTCTCACGCTATGTTGGTCCGGGATCCTTGCTGACGATTGCTGCAGACGTGCCGGACATCGAACAGGATGTTGCGGATATTGTCCTCGACAACAACAATCTGCAAATCGAGCTCCAAAAGATCAATACGGGACGCCGGGCGGACATTTCATCACTCGACCCGCTCTCTTATGATCAGGTCCTCGTGTTGGCGCATAACGACCATATGTCGGCCCAAGCCGCTGATACGCGAACGTTGGTGAGTTTGTTGCACCTACGGAAAATGAAAGAAGCCGATGATCGCAACATAAGCATCGTGAGCGAAATGGTGGATGTGCGGAACCGCACATTGGCCAGCGTCACGAATGTGAATGACTTTGTGGTGAGCAATAAGCTGGTGAGCCTGATGCTGGCGCAGGCATCCGAAAATGAGCATCTTGAAGCGATCTTCAAAGACTTGCTGGACGATGGCGGTTCGGAAATCTGCATGCGCCCTGCCGAGAATTATGTGACCCTTGGCCAAGACACGACTTATCAAGAGGCAGCCCATGCCGCATCGACGCGCGGCGAAGTCGCCATTGGCCATCATCTTTTGAATGAGCCCGATGCTGCTGGCATCGGTCAAAGCGGGATTTACATCAACCCGACAAAATCGACAGCGGTTCGGTACAATGCAGGCGACCGCATTATCGTTTTGGCGGAATAACCTCGCAGTTATCGAGAAAGGTATCATGCTCAATGCTGGTTGAGCATTTATGTGAAGGGTGGAGTTTTTATGGCCGATGAAGTCGACTTTGAGATCAAGGGTCAAGAATTACAGTTCGTAGAGATTGAGCTTGATCCCGGTGAGAGCGCCGTTGCAGAAGCCGGAGCCTTGGTTTGGAAAGATGCCACGGTCGACATGACCACGGTGTTTGGCGATGGAAGCCAACAGGGTGGCGGCCTTTGGGATAAGCTGGCGGGTGCAGGCAAGCGCCTGTTAACCGGAGAAAGCCTGTTCACGACGGTGTTCACCCATAATGGCCAGGGCAAAGCGAAAGTTGCCTTTGGGGCCCCCACACCGGGGCAGATTCTGCCACTCAAGCTCAGCGATTATGGCGGGACGTTGATCTGCCAAAAAGACAGCTTTCTTGCTGCGGCCAAGGGCGTG
>RFSU01000066.1 GCA_009923795.1 Sphingomonadaceae bacterium | reverse complement strand
CAACTATCCCGACAAGTTCAAGCACGACAAGTTCAAGCACTAGTACAACGAGCACGAGCACAACATCATGCGGGGAGGCAGGATTGAGTCGACCCAGCACCCGGCGGATTTTGGCCAGCTCATCCATCAACTCGCGCTTATTCTGAAGCCGCCCTGCCGTATCGACGATCAGCACATCAATGCCCGTTTCGGTCGCTTGCTTGACGGCGTCAAACACAATGCCCGCCGCATCGCCGCCTTCGGGGCCCGTCACAATCGGCACACCCAGACGCTCTGCCCAGACTTTCAATTGACCAATTGCGGCCGCGCGGAACGTATCCCCCGCCGCCAGCATCACCCCATAATCCTGTTCCAAAAACAAATGGGCGAGCTTGGCAATCGTTGTCGTCTTGCCCGATCCATTGACGCCAATGACAAGGATGACCTGCGGCCGGGGGAAGGCTATAATGTCGAGCGGCTTTGCCACCGGGGACAAAGTGCCCTGAATTTCATCGGCCACCACTTGGCGAATGCCCGCTTCGTCAATGCCCCGCTCATAGCGGCTGTCAGACAATTTCTCCCGAATCCGCCGCGCGGTCGCCGGGCCAAGGTCTGACATGATGAGGGCATCCTCAATATCGTCGAGCGACTCTGTATCCAGCTTGGACTTGGTCACAAGACCGGTCAGATTCTCGCTCAGCCGCTCAGACGTGCGGCGAAACCCGCCGAGCAGCTTCTTGTGCCAGGGCGTGTTTGTCGCGTCGCTCATGCGCTTTCGCCTATGAGCTTATCGCCAAGGCTGTCGGTGATGGTCACGGTCATGATACCGCCCCTTAGGGCATTGGAGCCACGGCGGAAATCCTGTCCGCCGGAAATTTCAACACGCGCATGATTGGGGGCGTGGCCAGTGCGGCCATCCAGCTCCACCAGCACCTCTTGCTGCGTGCCAATGAGAGACTGCAACCAGCTTGCCTGACGCTGCTTTGCGCGATCCCGAAGGCGCTCGGCGCGCGCCTTGATGGTCGCCCGGTCCAGCTGCGGCATGCGCGCAGCGGCCGTGCCGGGCCTTGGGCTATAGGGGAAGATATGGCCAAAGACGATGTCACACTCCTCCAGCAGGGCCAGAGAGTGGGCGAACATATCCTCCTCTTCGGTTGGGAAACCCGCAATGATATCCGCCCCAATGGCAATGTCCGGACGGGCGGCCTTGAGGCGCGCGACCAGCGCCACCGCATCGGCGCGACTATGGCGGCGCTTCATGCGCTTGAGGATCATGTCATCGCCCGATTGCAGCGACAAATGCACATGCGGCATGATGCGCGGCTCGCCGGTGATCAGGTCAAAGAGCCGATCATCAATTTCAATCGAATCGAGCGAGGACAGGCGCAGACGTGGCAAATCTGGCACAAGCCTCAAAATGCGGTCGACCAAATGGCCCAAGGACGGCGCCCCCGGCAGATCAGCCCCATAGCTGGTGAGGTCAACGCCGGTCAGCACCACTTCCTGCTGGCCACGCTTAACGGCGGCCTGAATGGCCTCCACCACTGCGCCTGCCGGGATGGATCGGCTTGCGCCGCGCGCCAAGGTCGTGACGCAAAAGGTGCAGTCATGATCGCAGCCATTTTGCACCTCAACAAAGGCGCGGGCATGGTCGCTGCCCGACAAAGCGGGCTTGAGGGCGATAGGGTCGGGCAAGAGGCGCGCGCCAAAACGCGCGGGATCGCGCTTGGCCGCATTGGGCAGAATCTCGTCGACTTCTGCCATAGCGGCAAAACGCGCGGCGCTGGTTTCGGCGGCGCAGCCCGTCACGATTATGCGCGCATCGGGGTTGTCGCGCTTCGTCCGGCGGATCGCTTGGCGCACCTGCCGTTCCGCTTCGGATGTCACAGCACAGCTGTTAAAGATCACAAGGTTTTCGGATCCTTCCGCCGCGGCCCGAATTGCCTCTCCTTCGGCAATGTTCAGACGGCAGCCGAAATTGACCACCTCAACGCCGCTCATCCGAAGCGGCTCCAGTCCGTCTCACCGGTAAACACATGCGTCGCCGGGCCCGTCATCAAGATCGAGCCGCCTTCGGCCCACGCAATGTGCAGATCCCCACCGGGCAGGCTGATCCGGACCGGCGACGTCACAAGGCCCCGGCGCAGCGCCGCGACGGCCGTGGCACAGGCCCCGGTGCCGCACGCCTGTGTCAGGCCAGCACCCCGTTCCCAGACGCGCAGCTTCAGGTGATTGGGGCCAGATAGGCTGGCGATATTCACGTTGATCCGGTGCGGGAAGAGGGGGTCCGTTTCGATCATCGGACCAAGCCGGGCAAGGTCAATGGCATCGGCATCTTCAACGAAAAAGATAACATGCGGATTGCCGACATTCACCGCCGATGGACGCTCTAGGACTTCCCAGCCAATCGGCATGTCGCGCGTGTCCATGGCGTAAGCCAGCGGCACCGCGTCCCAGCCAAAGCGCGGCGCCCCCATATCGACGCGTGCGGCATCGCCGAGCGCTTCCAGCGTGATGAGGCCGCCCAGCGTCTCCACGCGCGATGTGCCGCCCAACAACAGGGCGACCGCGCGCGATGCATTGCCACAGGCTTCCACTTCGCTGCCATCGGCGTTGAAGATGCGCATATGGGCGTCCGCGTGATCCGACGGGCCAATCAGGATCAACTGATCGCAGCCAATGCCTGTACGCCGATCAGCAATGCCGCGGGCGCGGGCCGTGGTCATGTCCACGGGTGCGGCTCTCCCATCAATGACGACAAAGTCATTGCCCAGCCCGTGCATCTTGTGAAAAACATCCGCCATGCCGCCCTTTAGGCGGAAATGATGGGCAAGTCCAAGGGGTGGGCGACATCGCTCCGTAGGACGCAAAACCTTGACCCTGAGGGGGGAACCGCTTAGGGGAGCCAAGCTTTCTACATGAAAAGCAGGATTTTTGGCCGCCCAAGGGCGTACGCTGGCCGACGAGTTTTCGTCCGCCGGCGTGCTTTGTTTGGGCATTTGGACGGAGCGAACCGATGTTCGAGAGCTTAAGCGAACGGCTTGGCGGCGTATTCGACCGTCTGCGCGGTCGCGGTGCGCTGAACGAGGCCGACGTCCGTGAGGCGATGCGCGAAGTGCGCGTTGCCTTACTTGAGGCCGATGTCGCGCTGCCCGTTGTCCGCAGCTTTATCGATAAGGTGACCGAAGAAGCGGTTGGCCAGTCTGTCCTGCGTTCGATCACGCCCGGCCAGCAGGTCGTCAAAATCGTCAACGACGCGCTTGTTGAAATGTTGGGCGCCGAAGCCAGCGAGCTTGAACTTGCCGTGACGCCGCCGGCGATCATCATGATGGTCGGTCTGCAAGGCTCTGGTAAGACGACAACCACGGCCAAGATTGCCAAGCGTCTGTCCGAAAAAGACCGCAAAAAAGTTTTGATGGCGTCGCTCGACGTCAACCGCCCGGCAGCGCAAGAACAGCTGGCCATTTTGGGTGAGCAAATTGGCGTTGCGACCTTGCCGATTGTCGCCGGGCAGCAGCCCGTCGACATCGCCAAGCGTGCGATGCAGGCCGCCAAACTTCAGGGCTATGACGTGCTGATGCTCGATACGGCGGGTCGGCTTCATGTCGATCAGCAGTTGATGGCCGAAATGCAGGCCGTTGCCGACACCGCCCAGCCTGCCGAAACCTTGCTCGTTGTTGATAGTCTGACCGGGCAAGACGCCGTCAATGTCGCCAAGAATTTTTCGGATCAGGTGCATTTGACGGGCGTTATTCTGACCCGGATGGATGGCGATGCGCGTGGTGGTGCGGCGCTGTCCATGCGCGCGGTCACGGGCAAACCCATTAAATTTGTCGGGACCGGCGAAAAGCTGGACGGGCTGGACGTCTTCCACCCCGGGCGCGTTGCAGGCCGTATTCTCGGCATGGGCGATGTTGTCAGCCTGGTTGAGCGCGCCGCAGAAACCATCCAGCAGGATGAGGCTGAGGCGCTGGCCGCGAAAATGGCCAAGGGTCAGTTCGACATGAATGACCTGCGCGCCCAGTTGCAGCAGATGCAGCGCATGGGCGGCCTTGGTGCTCTGGCCGGCATGCTGCCGGGCATGAAGAAGATGCAAGGGGCCATGGCGCAATCGGGCATGGATGATCGCATTTTGGTGCGCATGGATGCGATTATTTCCTCGATGACGAAGAAAGAACGCACCAAGCCGGAATTGCTGCAAGCCAAGCGCAAAATTCGCATCGCCAATGGCGCGGGCACAACGGTGCAGGAAGTGAACAAGCTTCTGAAAATGCATCAGGAAATGTCCACCGCGATGAAGAAGATCCGCAAAATGGGCGGATTGAAGGGGTTGGGCGCGCTGTTCGGTAAGGGCGGTGGCGGCGGCCTTGGTGGCTTGGGCGGTATGTTGGGCGGTGGTCTGCCCGGGATGCCGGACGCAGGATCTGGATCGGGTGGCATGCCCAAATTGCCGCCGGGTTTTGAGAATTTGTTGAAGAAGAAATGAGGCCCTTTGGGGTCTTGGGATTTTTAAAGACTATATTGGAAGGAAGAAAATAATGTCAGTTTCAATCCGTTTGTCGCGCGGTGGGTCTAAGAAGCGCCCTTATTATCGCATCGTTGTCGCCGACAGCCGTTCACCACGCGATGGTAACTTCATCGAAAAGGTCGGCACCTATAATCCGATGCTGCCCAAGGACGATGCCAATCGCGTCACGCTGAATTCCGACCGCATCAAGCATTGGCTGGGCGTTGGCGCACAGCCGACCGATCGTGTTGCCCGTTTCTTGGATGTTGCTGGCCTGAAGGAACGCCCAGTCCGCAACAACCCGAAAAAGGCAGAGCCCGGCGACAAGGCGAAGGAACGCGCTGAAGAAAAGCTGGCGAAGATCGCCGAAGCAGAAGAAGCTGCAAAGGCTGCTGAAGAAGCTGCCAACGCGCCTGTGGAAGAAGCCGTCGCCGAGGAAGCTCCCGCTGAAGAAGCTTCTGTCGCTGAAGAAGCGCCCGTGGCCGAAGAAGCCCCAGCTGCTGAAGAAGCTGCTGTCGTCGAGGAAGCCCCCGCCGCTGAAGAAGCGCCTGCTGCCGAAGAAGCCCCAGCCTCTGAAGAGGCCCCTGTGGCCGAAGAAGCTCCTGCTGATGCTCCTGCCGAAGCTGCGGCTGAGGACAAGGCTGAGGGCTAAGCCTTGGCAAACGCCCCCGTCACCCTTGCCGTCATTACAGGCGCGCATGGCGTGACGGGGGAGGTGCGCCTCAAGCTGTTCACAGATGATGTGGCCAGCCTAAAGGTGCACACCCAGTTTAATCAGGGCGCACTGACCCTCAAATCCGTTCGCGCGGGCAGCCATGGCGCGATTGCGCGCTTTGATGAGATTGTCGATCGCACGGCGGCCGAACAGCATCGCGGCACAGAACTCACCGTCGCGCGCGACGCGCTCTCCCCCCTTGGGGAGGGGGAATATTATCATGCCGATTTGATTGGCTTGCCCTGTCAGACGGCGCAAGGGGAGCCGGTCGGCACCTGCATCGCCGTTGAGAATTATGGCGCCAGCGATGTTCTCGAGATCAAGCGGCCCGATGGACGCACCTTCATGGTGCCGATGACCGCAGATGCTGTGCCCGAATGGACGGACGCCGCCATTGTGATTGACGCTGCTTTTGCGATCTAGTATATACATGATGTATATACAGGAGTCGCGCTCATGACCGACGAATATCGAGGCAAAGTTTTCAAATCCGGAAATTCGGTCGCACTGCGCCTTCCCAAAGGCTTGGGCATGACCGAAGGCACGGAAATGCGCATGGTGCGCGAAGGCCCGATGGCTTTTCGCGTAGAGCCAGTCGATGCCACCAAGCGCAAAATTGACATTAGCGGCTTTGCAGGCAAGGCCCCTTGGTTGAAGCCAATACCACCCGAATTGCGCGAGTTTGAGCATCGGGAGCTGGATTGGCATTTGCTGGATAAGTCAGGCGCTGACCGTTGAACTACATGTTGGATGCAAACAGCGTCATCTATCTTGTGTCCGGAGCCTATCCCCAGCTTGAAGCCCGCGTTGCCGCGTGCGACGAGGGAGAAATTGGGCTTTCCACCATTGTGTTCGCCGAAATTCTTTATGGGAGCCATCGGGGGAAGCCGCCGCTTGAGGGGGTGTTGGAGGCTTTGGTCACCCACATTCCCTTGCTGGATTTTGATGCGGCTGCCGCGCGCGTTTTTACGCGTCTGCCGTTCAAACGGCACAGCTATGATCGCCTGATCGCGGCGCATGCGCTGAGCCTCAACCTGACGCTGATCACACGAAATCATGCTGATTTTGGGGACCTTCCGGGCCTGATGATTGAAGACTGGACGGTATAATGCGCGCCACTGTCGACCCTGCTGTCCCGAAAGACGCCAAATGACCTTCCAAGCTCAAATCCTGACGCTCTATCCGGATATGTTTCCGGGGCCCTTGGGGCATTCCATCGCGGGCCGTGCGCTGGCGGACGGGAAATGGGCGCTTTCCACCGTTCAGATCCGCGACTTTGCGACCGATAAGCATCGCACCGTGGATGATACACCCGCAGGCGGCGGGGCGGGGATGGTGTTGAAGGTGGATGTTCTGGCCGCCGCTGTCGATCATGTGACGTCGGAGCACAGCAATATTCCCATCCTCGCCATGACGCCGCGCGGCACGCCGATCACGCAGGCGCGGGTTCGCGAGCTGGCTGGTGGCCCCGGCGTCATCATCCTGTGTGGGCGATTCGAGGGCTTTGATGAACGGCTGTTTGAGGCACGACCCGAGATTGAGCAGGTCTCTATGGGGGATATCGTGCTTTCCGGGGGGGAAATGGGGGCTTTGACTCTGCTCGATGCTTGCATTCGGTTGATCCCCGGCGTAATGGGCGCAACCTTAAGTGGAGATGAGGAGTCGTTTGAAAACGGTCTTCTTGAATATCCTCACTATACCCGACCTGCTTTGTGGGAAGGGCGCACGATCCCTGAAGTGCTGCGATCGGGGGATCATGCGAACATCGCCGCCTGGCGGAAACAACGGGCGGAAGATGATACTCGGTTACGCAGGCCGGACCTTTGGGAGCGCCATAATGGTGTTCGGGACCAGCCTGCCTCTGACGCGTGGCGCAAGAACAAAAAGGACAAGTGAGGCATCATGAACCTCATTCAACAGATCGAAGCGGAACAGATCGCAAAATTGACCGCAGACAAAAAGACTCCTGACTTCCGTCCCGGCGATACGCTGCGTGTCGGTGTGAAGGTTGTCGAAGGGGAGCGTACCCGCGTCCAGAATTACGAAGGCGTCTGCATTGCGCGTTCGAACAAGGGCATGGGGTCGAACTTCACCGTTCGTAAGATTTCGTTCGGCGAAGGTGTGGAGCGTGTCTTCCCGCTTTATTCGCCCAATATCGACAGCATCGAAGTCGTCCGTAAGGGCGCTGTGCGTCGTGCCAAGCTTTACTATCTGCGCGGTCGTCGCGGCAAATCGGCACGTATTGCCGAACGTCGTGACACGCGAATTACCGACGCTGCGAAGAAAACGGCCGACGAGGCCTGATCCCGCACGTTCGTGTAACAACCGAACAGCCGAAAGGGCCGGGATCCACACTAGGGTTCCGGCCCTTTCTTTTTGAATGTGATATTGAACCATCGTCATTCCTGCATGTGCCGGGGTGACAGAAAACGAACTGAAGGAACTGACCATGGGCTATCGTGTCGTTGTCGCTGGGGCCACGGGCAATGTGGGCCGGGAAATGCTGAACATTCTGGCCGAACGCGAATTTCCGATTGAGGAACTGGCGGCCGTCGCCTCTTCCCGGTCGCAAGGCGATGTCATTGAATTTGGCGAAACTGGCAAAACCCTGAAAGTCCAGAACATCGAACATTTTGATTGGGCCGGTTGGGACATTGCGTTGTTCGCCATTGGGTCCGATGCAACGGCAATCTTCGCGCCCAAGGCGGCCGCAGCAGGCTGCGTCGTGATCGACAATAGCTCGCTTTACCGCATGGATCCGGATGTGCCGTTGATCGTTCCGGAAGTGAACCCGGATGCCATTGATGGGTATCGCCGGAAGAACATCATCGCCAACCCCAATTGCTCGACCGCGCAGCTGGTTGTGGCGCTCAAGCCGCTGCACGATGCCGCGACGATCACGCGCGTTGTGGTCGCCACTTATCAGTCCGTTTCGGGCGCGGGCAAAGAGGGGATGGACGAGCTGTTTGAACAGTCGCGCAACATCTTCGTCGGCGACAGCGCCGAGCCGCGTAAGTTCACCAAGCAAATTGCCTTCAACGTCATTCCCCATATCGACGCGTTTTTGGACGATGGATCGACCAAGGAAGAATGGAAGATGGTCGTTGAGACCAAGAAGATCCTCGATCCCAAGGTCAAGGTGATTGCCACCTGTGTCCGCGTGCCTGTGTTTGTCGGTCATTCGGAAGCCGTGCATATTGAGATGGAAAAGGAACTCTCAGCTAAGAAAGCTCAGGCGATCCTGCGGGAAGCGCCGGGCGTCATGCTGATCGATAAGCGCGAAGATGGCGGCTATGTGACGCCCGTTGAGTGCGTGGGGGATTACGCCACTTTTGTCAGCCGCGTGCGTGAGGATTCGACCGTAGAGAACGGTCTGGCTTTGTGGTGCGTGTCCGACAATCTGCGCAAAGGCGCAGCGCTCAATGCGGTGCAGATCGCGGAGCTGTTGGGCCGTCGCCATTTGAAGAAGGCGTAAGCGCTAGCCCTCCCCCAGCCCCTCCCGCCTGCGGGAGGGGAGAATAAGGGCGCCCCTCCCGCCTGCGGGAGAATAGAGTAAAGGTCTCCCGGATAGTTCTATCCCTTGCAAGCCCCCTTCCCATCCGACACTGTGGGGACAGAACAAATGGGAGGGGGCGTTTCCGCTATGACTTTGACAGCTGATGTTTTTTGGTCGTTTCGATCACCCTATAGCTATCTTGCAACGGCGCGCTATCGGGCGCTGGCGGATGCGTATGACGTCACGATCAACCTGCGGCCGGTTTATCCGCTTGCCATTCGCGAGCCGGACTTTTTTGAACGCAATCACCCCAATTGGATGCGCTATACGTTTTTGGACATGTTTCGCGTAGCCACCTTTCACGGCATTCCCTTTGGCCCGCCGCGGCCAGACCCAATTGTGCAGGATGTAGCGACGCGCAAGATTGCCGCGGATCAGCCCTATATCTTTCGCCTCACACGCCTTGGCCAAGCGGCTGCGCGCCGAGGCAAGAGTCTGGCCTTTTGTCATGAGGTGGGCAAGCTTGTCTGGGGGGGTGCCGAAAATTGGCATGAGGGCGATCATCTAAAAGGTGCGGCCGAACGCGCCGGGCTGACTCTGGCGGAACTGGATGCAGAGGTGCTGGCAGACGCCGAGGCGTTGGATGCAGAAATTGGCGAAAACCAGGCCGCGCTGGAAGCGTCTGGCCATTGGGGCGTGCCGACGCTGGTTTTCAATGGGGAGCCGTTTTTTGGGCAAGACCGGATCGACATGGCGATCTGGCGGATGGAGCAAGAGGGGCTGGTTCGGCGCTAGCCCTCCCGCCAGCGGGGCGGGCTCTAGAAAGCTGGACTGATTCTGGTTTAAGGATGCTCGCATGACACCGCATGTCTTCACCGCGCCCGATGGCGTCCGCCTTGCTTATTATGAATTGGGGGAAGGGCGGCCTTTGCTCCTCCTTCACGGCTATATGTCGGACGCGCACACCAATTGGATGAAATATGCGCCGACCGCGCAGACGATTGCGGATGCGGGCTTTCGGGTCATCATGCCGGATTTGCGGGCGCATGGCGCAAGCGACAAGCCGCATGATCCAGCCGCTTACCCCAAAGACATTTTGGCAGCGGATCAATTCGCCCTGATCGCGCATCTGGGCCTGACCGATATGGATGCCGCCGGATACTCCCTCGGCGCGCGCACGCTGGCACGGATGATGGCGCTCGGCTTTCGGCCCGGTCGCGCCATTTTCGCGGGCATGGGGCTGGAGGGTTTAACCGCAGCGGACCGACGCGCGGGCTATTTCCGCCATGTGCTGACCAATCTTGGCACCCATGAAACGGGATCGCCCGAATGGATGGCCGAGGCATTTTTGAAAACAAGCGGGGGAGACCCGATTGCGCTCAACCTGTTGATAGATAGTTTTGCCAGCACCGATGAAGCCACGTTGCGCAGTTGGGATGTGCCCATCTCCGTGATTTGCGGAACAGAGGATCAGGATAATGGCCATGCCGAGGCGCTGGCCGAGATCCTGGCGCAAGGATGCTATGTTCCCATCCCCGGCAATCATATGAGTGCGGTGACCAAGCCAGATTTGGGTGTGGCGATGCGCGACGCGCTCTGCTCTCCCGCTTGAGAATAAAGCGCCCTGCGGTCGCTTAAGTCACAGCGGGGGGTGGGCCTTGACCAGCGCAGAGTTAGGGGCTTAGCGTCCGCCCATATTCCAATTGGAGAGTGTGCATGAAAAACCTTGTTTCCACCCTTGCGCTGGGCCTGTCGCTGGCCTTTGCGACGCCCGCTTTGGCGGCAGATGCCGCGCCGACGGCGGCGGATGCTGAAAAATTCATTGCGGAGGCTGAAAAGACGCTGTTTGATTTCTCCATCTACAATGCGCAGGTTCAGTGGATCAACAACACCTACATCACCGATGATACCGATGCCGTGGCCGCGAAGGTGGGGGCTGAAGGCACCGAAATGTCGGTGAAATATGCAACCGAAGCCGCGCGCTACATGCAGGCGCCGGGCCTGAGTGCTGAGACGAAGCGCAAGCTGGACATTTTGCGCGGTG
>RFSU01000065.1 GCA_009923795.1 Sphingomonadaceae bacterium | reverse complement strand
TTATCGCCGCCGGATAATCGCGCGCGCAATAGGCAGCGCGCGCGTCACGACGTCAAACTGTGTCGCACTGCTGTGATTTTGTGACGGTGGGTGAGAGCCTGCGAACAAACTCTCTTTCCTCTATAGCATTGATATTGAATGACTATTGTTCAGGCTCTTTAGAACCAACGCTGCTGAACATGGGCGCCATTTGTGGCAACGAGATAAGCGCTGAGCATGCACCTCAGCTCGCATTTCATTATCTCTGGTGGGGTCAAGTTGCCGTCGTCCTCCGTAAACCATCGGTGAGTGAGAGTATCTGCCGTTTCAACAAGCATTTGTGCGGTCAGTTTCGGATTGTCCGAATGGCCGTCGAGAGCGGTTGCCACTAGCGCGATTAGTCCGATCTATTCTGGTCGAACCATGACCGAAGCTTTCTTATTTCCGGCAGCAAGCCCACCACTGTTTCACCCGGAATGTTCAGGCTTGCCTTGGACAGGACTGGCAACGCGGCCTCTACGGACGCGTTACGCGCAGTCCTACCCTCATTCGTTAGGAAAACGCGTTTGGATCGCCCATCCTCAGGGTCTGGCTCCAGACGGATAAAACTCTTTTTCTCCAGTCTAGCCAAGGTGCTGGTCATTGTTCCCCGAGTGACCTGAAGGATCGCAGCCAACTCCGCTGGCGTCTTATTGTCGCCCATTCGGACGCAATGATTGAGCACGGTAAACTGCGCACCTGTCAGGTCATAGGGCAGAAGCCGATCAAATGCAGTCGAAGCCAATTGGTGGATAATTCCAATTTCGTTGAGGAGCTGAAAAAGAAGCTGCTCGTAAGAAAAATCCAGTTTCTGGCTATCCTCATCATCAGACAATGTGTGTTTCCAGTCCGCGTCGGGGTGTTGGGCCGATTTGCGGACCATAGCCGATACGGAACAGCATCTGAAGGCGTCTCCCTTGGCCAAGAAGGTCATGGACTTCTCGGAAGATGTCTTCCATCTCAGAATACTCTTGCAACGACTGGCTCCATGGATGAATGCCCAGCCCCAGAGCCGTTGCCATCAGGTTCAGTCGGACATACGCTCGTCCGGCATTGATCTGGTCGAGCCGAGATTCGTTGTCATTGACAAGCCACCCAAACGCTCGAGCGGACATGGCCATGTTCCGGTAAAGGTCCAAGCCCTGACGAAACGCGGTCGAGTTTGGGTCGGCCAAAGCCTCACGTGTCACTGCTCCCACGAGACGTCCGGCTTCAATCATAGGACCTTCAAGTTCGATGCCATCCGGATTGGACGCTACCTCGGCAGCACCGATACGCATCAGGTCTACCGATTCCTGGTTTGCTGCCGGAGTAGTCACTTCCCGAAGATGCGCGCGCCAAGTCAGGTCACGCAGGCTGTCAGCTAAGTTCGTGTTGCCAGTCGTGACCGCTTCGATGCCAAAAACACGGCCTGCATGCGTAATGGCTGCAAGCGCGTCAGCACCAACATCTCTCGGTTCATAAACTTCCTTGTTTGAACGACGGTTAAGCACCTGCGCAAAGAGCGGATCTGGGACAGCGCGACCGCGCGCAAGCACCACGTGGGCGACCGGTCTTGCGTCTAAGGTTTTCATGTCCTCGCCAGCAGGGAAGGTCGAGATGACTGTTTGATAACCCTCTTGAGCCGCTGCTTGCGCCAGAAGCTCAAGGAAAGCACCGCAACCAATTGTGATTTGTCGATCGAACGGATCTGTCGCGGGAAGTCGCCTCGAAAGATCGCAATAGAGCGTCAGGGCATCATCGCCATCAAGGCGGACGAGCCAAGGCTGACGATTATGCGGATTGGGCGCGAGCAAAGCATATGACAGCGCTCGGCGGCGGATATCTCTATACTGTCCTGCCATTCTCCAAGGAGCTCTGGCCGCTTGCGACGGGCCGTTCAGGGCGACAAAACCACCGACGGATCCGGCGGCCAGCACAACCCCGCCACCGATGAGTTTCAAAACATTGCGACGTACTACCATAGCGCCCTCCATATAATTTGACATCAAACTATATTAATCAATGCCGCCAATGCAAGAGCCACATGCCAAGGGCTGCGGATTGCCCGAACCCATCTGGCTTCGAATTATTGCTTCAGCCAAGATCTTCCCGATCTCAGCCAGTCGCTCCTCTACGGTCATCGTTATGGGATCTGGGTGCCCCAGAACCCATCGGACTTTCGGCGGCGCCGCAGGATAAAGCTCCGCCACGAGATTGGGTTTCTTCGCCAGCAACGCGAGTAGCACCTTGGCCGGTCCAGACGGCTGCCGGCGATCTTGTTCCCAGTTTACAAGGGTGCCTTCCGGAACACCAATGCTTGCGGCGAAGTCTCTCTGCGATAACCCGGTCCTTTGCCTGATCGCCGTCACGTCGACCGATGGTAATTCCCCACGATACCGGCGGGCGCTAGTGTTGCCTGCCTCCTGGAAGGTGACTGTGACCTTCGGCTCTTTTCTGGGTTTTCTCTGGTGCTTCATCGCTGCCTGCCTTCCGATCCAAACCACGCCAGTGGCGTAGGTCGTCGCAGACAGCGAGATCATTAGGTCGACCGAACCCCGAGAGATGGGGTTCAGTCGGTAAAAATGGCGGTTTTCTGGGGCCTTAGGCTTTCGGGCAAGTGATAGAGTTCGTTAAGCTCTCGGTAGGCGGGCGGTTTTCGCAACTCACGGCCTGTGGGTGGCTAAGCGGCAGTGGAGAGCTATTCCACTCAAAAACGACAGAAATTCAACGGTTTTCAAGACGCCATGCCCGCCGACCAAGGTCAGCGGAGACAGTTTGTTTCGCAACTCGATGCGTTGGCGGAGAAGGAGGGATTCGAACCCTCGGTACAGTTGCCCGTACGCCGCATTTCGAGTGCGGTGCTTTCGACCACTCAGCCACCTCTCCGCAGAGGCGTCGGGACGGGAGCAAAGCCCGTCCAGCCAGTCAAGCGGGGCGATTAGCCGAGGGGGCTATCCAGTGCAAGGGCAGCCTTGCGATTCTTGCCAGACGCACTAAATTTGATCTCATGATACATCCCGACCAGCAGACTCACGACGTTAAAGCCCCGCCCGTTGCGCATGCCCGGTTTGGCATTGGCGCGGTTGTCCGCCATAAAGTCTTCCCATTCCGGGGCGTTGTCTTCGACATCGACCCAGTTTTTGCGAACAGCGAAGAATGGTATGAGTCGATCCCCGAAGAAATCCGGCCTGCCAAAGACCAACCCTTTTATCATCTGCTGGCAGAGAATGGAGACAATAGTTATGTCGCCTATGTCAGCCAGCAGAATCTTCTGCCGGATGAAGAGGAAGGCCCGGTTGACCACCCAGAGGTGCGCCAGCTGTTCACCGATTTTCGAGATGGCCGCTATGAGCTGAAGCGCGAACTGCGACATTAATTCCATTTCGGGCGAAAAGCGCCGGAAAAGGGCTTGAGCCAGGTTGACAGAATCGACTGTGCCCTATAGCGAGCCTCCTTCCGCGCCGAGGCAATGCCTTTGGCGATGTTTTTTGCGCGGTCTCGAAGCTTTTAGAAGAAGTGATAGATAGCCATGTTCGCAATTGTGCGCACGGGCGGCAAGCAGTACCGCGTCGCCGCCGGAGATAAGATCGTCGTTGAAAAGCTCGCTGGTGAAGCGGGCGACACGGTGACGCTGGATGACGTCCTCTTTGCGAGTGACGCAGGCGAAGTGAAGCCAACGACCGGTCTGGCCGTTTCGGCCGAAATTCTGACGCAAGGTCGCGGTGACAAGGTCATCGTCTTCAAAAAGCGTCGTCGGCATAATTATCGCCGCCGCAATGGCCATCGCCAGAGCCTCACGGTTCTGAAGATCCTAGCCGTTGGCGACGCTAAAAAGGCCGCCCCGAAAAAGGCAGCAGCAGCGCCGGTTGAAGCCGACGCCAAGCCCGCCAAGAAGCCCGCGGCCAAAAAAGCCGCAGCGGCAGAATAAGGAGTTTTGAACCATGGCACATAAAAAAGCAGGTGGTTCGTCACGCAATGGTCGCGATTCTGCCGGCCGTCGTCTTGGCGTTAAGAAGTTTGGCGGCGAAACCGTCGTTCCTGGCAACATCATCATCCGTCAGCGCGGCACCCGCGTCTATCCGGGCGTGAATGTCGGCCTGGGCAAGGATCACACGCTGTTCGCCACGTCTGGTGGCCGCGTGCGCTTCCACGAAGGCCGCCTTGGCCGCAAATATGTATCGGTTGATATGTTGGCGATTGCTGCCGAATAATCGGCGATCCGATATCGGGTCGCCCTTGGGGTGGCCCGAACGTCCGGTCTGATCGGACATGAAGGGAGACGGAACCACCCCCACGGGACGGTTCGGCTCCCTTTTTCTTTTCTCCCTTCGCGCCATCCGTCGCACGTTGGCTCCCATTGCCCGCAGACCGACACCAAACTGTCCCATGGCCGTCACATCCGGTCGTTATCGGGGCGATGAATGAAGGAGACGATCATGTTCGTGAGAACCGAACGCCTGCTCTTAAGACCCGGCTGGGCAGATGATGCCTCGGCCCTTGTCGATGCGATCAGCTACGCGCCGGTCGCCCGGATGCTGATGCGTGCCCCTTGGCCCTATGAACTGGCTGACGCACATGAGTTTCTGTCGCGCCCTCACACGCCAACGGCACCCAATTTCCTGATCTTCTTGCGGACGGCGGGTAAGCCGCGCCTTATTGGCGGCATTGGCCTGACCCCTCAGGGCGATGCGGCGGAGCTTGGTTATTGGATCACGCCAGACCATTGGGGCCTTGGCTTTGCGACTGAGGCTGGCCGTGCCGTCGTCGACATGGCCCGCCATAGCTTGCGCCTGCCCCGCCTGCACGCATCGCATTTCGTCGACAACACGGCCTCTGGCCATGTGCTGACAAAGCTTGGCTTTACGCGGACTGGGAAAATCAAGCCCATGACATCTCCGGCACGCGGCGGCGAGGCGATGGCAATTGACTATTGTCTTGAGTTGGACGAGCGATCCGGCTGCGTCGATTTTATGGGCGAAGGGTCGCTGCTCGCAGCCTAAGGGGAATTAGGCGGTAAATTCACCCGCTACAGCACCCGCAAGGCTGGTGCCATCGAGAATGCGCGCCGTATCATCCCGGACAATCATCATTGCCCGGCGGATTTCACAGGTATTTTCGTCGCGGCAATCCTTGCACTTTTTGTAGGCAGTGCGGCTGACGCACGGCACAAGCGCAAGTGGCCCTTCAATCACGCGGATGACATCCCCAAAGGAAATCAGATTGGCCGGCCGGGCCAGATGAAAGCCGCCCTGCTTGCCCCTTGTACTGACGACGAGCTTTGCGCCTTTCAGTTCCGCGAGAATAATCTCTAGAAACTTGCGGGGGATAACCGCTTCCGTCGCGATCCGACTCATCGGGACAGGCGCGCCGCCCATAGGCTCCCGCGCCAAAAGGAGCATGGCGCGCAGGCCATAGCGAGATCGTTGGGTAAGCATTTAAACACCCTAGCGGGCAGTGGAGATTAGAACAAGCCCGCGATGCACAGGTTTCGATGCCAAAATACACCTGGACGCCTGAGCAAGCCTTTCAATTCCGAGTAAGCCGCCCTATATCAGTTATGCCGGGTTCGCCCGGCTATGGCGATAAATTGTGCCGTGTAATAGATGCAGCGGACCCGGGGGCGGTACCCGGCGGCTCCACCATATTCCCCGCAATAACGGGGTGCATGACGGGGCCGAACTAGGATCGACGTGTATTGAAAGACGGTGTTTTTGCCCGGCCTGAATGAGCCGTTAAACCTTTCAAAACCTATAAGTGCCAACGATAACGAAGCACTTGCTCTGGCTGCATAACTAAGGGCCTTCGTGGCCTGAAGTTATCCAAATAGAACACGGCGGGGACTGCGCCGGGTAACAGAAGCAGAAACCAGCGGCTTGGGGGTGCCGGGCAACAGAAACCCCCACTTCCCCCTAATTTTGGCGACCCTCGAGCGGTACGACCCGCCACAGGCGCAGCGGCGACGTGGCGGGCAGCGCAACCGGCGTTAGCCAATCCGGCACCTGCCCGCGCTCGAGCTGTGCCAGGAAGCCTTTAGGGGCGAATTTCTTATGGTTCGCACCTTCCGCCATATTGGGACAGATCAAAAGATAGCTGGCGCGATGCGCGGTGATAATCCGCCGCGCCTCAGCAGGCGTACCACGAAACACACGGAATACATCGAGAATGGCATCGCCATTGCGGTGATAGGGGCCAGAGATTGCGCTATGCCCCGTCACATTGATGAGGCGCGGGCTGAGATCCACAAAGGTAAAGATGGTGGCGGGCGGCAAAGCTGCCACGGGCCGCAAAGCAGATAGGGTCGCGCACCGGGCAGACGCATTGCGAATGGCCGCCCGCCCCGTGGCCTTCACCTCTGGCGCGGGCCAGACGGACATGACCAGTTGCCCAATCAGACCGGACAGGAGGAGGAAGATGATTGGTGGCATAACCATACGCGCCGCCATATGCCGGGCGCGGGCCAGCGGCAGCATGAGCGTCCAAGCGAGACCAACCGCCCCGGGTACGGCCAGCAATTGCGCAGCTGGTGCTGCCCGCATTTGCCAGAACATCATCAAGACGGACACTAAGGAGAGCAGAACAACCTGCATCCAGAGCACGCGCTTGGCGCGATCCAACCACAGCATCGATACAGCACCGACCAACCCCGCAACGGGCAGCGCGGCGGCGGTCACCGCCGTCTTTGCCGACTGAACATAAAGCGGGCGCACCTCTGTAATATTGACGAACCATGTTCGATAAAGCTCGTCAGAAATTCCCTCTGGCCGGGTCAGACATTGGGGCCATGCCGCATAGAAAAATCCGGCCAGCCCAAGGCCGGCAACCCCTGCACAGGCGAGCCGCGGCGTCCAGTGGCGCGTCGGCAGATAGGACAAGGCCGTCAACATTGCGCCCGCCAACACCATGGTCGACAGCCACACAGGCGTGAGCGCATCACAGCGCAGCGCATGGTTCGCTTGCGACGCGAACAGAGCAAAACCAAGCGCCGTTCCCCCGGCCAGCGCGACGCCATAAGCGCGCAGGCGCAGCGCCTGCGCCGCATCGATGATCCAGCGCAGTCCGATCACCCCGCCACACAAAGCAAGATAAGGCAGCATTTCCAGCCCCACCGATAGGCTAAGCGCCGTTGCGCAGCCTGTGGTTAACCCGCCGCGCAGACGCTTTTCATCGAATAAGCCCGTCAATGTCAGGGCCAAAAAGGCCAGTTGCCAGCCGTGATGATCAATCCGGGTCGGCGCAAACATGGTCAGGAACGACGCACCCGATATCAAAATAGCAACCGCCAGCGGCCAAGCCCGGGGATCAACAAGGCGCCGGACCGTCAACGCATGGGCGTAAAGCGCCAAGCCAAAAGGAATTAAGGGCGCAAGCGCGATGGCCGCTTTTTGGGCATTGATCCAGCCCATGAACGGCTCCAGCAAGAGCATGATCCCGGCAATGGGCAGATCGGGAATGCGCGACCAATGAATATCTGCACCCATGGGCGGGTTCAGCTTATACTGGCGCAGATCGGACCAGTCCTGCCCGCCAAGCCAAGCCTTCACCTGCGCAAGGCGCAGATTATCGTCGGTGTCAGCAAGGATGAAAAAGTCGATATTCTGCCAGCGAAAGGCAATCAAAAGGGCGCTCATCACCCCCCAGATGAGGAGGAGCCAGCGCGACCAATGCGCGTCCTTATGTGGATTGCCCGTTTCCATGCGCGAAGAAGGGCCTTAAAGGCTCCCGCGCAAAGGGCAAGAAGGGCAATTGTGACCGCACAACCGCATCAAGACAGGCTGAAGCTTCTGGGGCAGATCATTCGGTTCGGGATGGTCGGTCTATTGCTGACCGTGCTGGTGGCAGCGGCCTATTGGGCGGTGGCCGAATTCCTGCATGTTGACCCGATGCTGTCGATGACCGGGGTCTATCTGATATTCACGGGCGTCGGCTATATCCTCCACAGCCGGGTGAGCTTTCGCGACCATGGCGCGCGCGATCAGGCCCATATCCGCACCGTCCGCTTTTTCATCACCAACACATTGGGATTTGTCTCCAATCAGTTTTTCGTCTGGCTCCTGGTCAAGCATCTCGGTGGACCGACATGGTGGCCGGTCATCCCAATCATCTTTGTGACACCCGTTTTAACCTTCACTCTCAACAGGAAGTGGGTGTTCGGATGATTTGGACCTTGCCAAACCAAGCCAAATTAAGGTTGGTATATTCATGGAGTTAACGCCCGCATCCCCGATCTTGTCCATCATCGTTCCGGTGAAGGATGAAGAGGTCGCCATAGAGGCTTTCGTCACGCGCGTCTCGGCGGTGGTTGAAAGCCTGTCTGATGCAGCGGCGCAGTCCTATGAAATCCTGTTCATCGATGACGGCAGCACAGACAGAACAATGGCCGCCATCGCACAGGCCCATCTGACCAATCCGCGCGTTCGGGCGCTGTCCCTCTCCCGCAATTTCGGCAAAGAAGCAGCACTCTCTGCAGGGCTGGATCATGCCCGCGGGTCGGCGGTTGTGCCCATGGATGTTGATCTGCAAGATCCGCCCGAAGTTTTGGGGGACATGATCGCCAAATGGCGCGCCGGGTGCGACATGGTTTATGGCGTGCGCCGTGACCGGGCGACCGACAGCCTGCCCAAGCGCCTATCTGCTGATCTTTACTATAAAGCACACAATCTTCTGAGCAGCGATAAAATCCCCGATCATGCAGGCGATTTCCGCCTGCTGGACCGCCGGGTTGTGGACGTGTTGCGCAGCCTGCCAGAGCGGAACCGATTTATGAAAGGCCTGTTTGCCTGGAGTGGATTCAAATCCGCCTCGGTCGACTATGAACGGGCGGAACGCACGCTGGGCACGACCAAATTCCGCCCTTGGAAGCTGTGGACACTTGCACTGGATGGGATCACCTCTTCCTCCACATTGCCGCTGCGCATCTGGACTTATGTCGGTGGCGGCGTTGCCGTGCTCTCCTTCCTCTATGCGCTCTTCATCATCACCAAGGCGCTGATCTTTGGCATTGCCGTGCCGGGCTATGCGTCGATCATGGTTGCGGTTCTTTTTCTCGGCGGGCTGCAACTGCTCTCGCTTGGCATTTTGGGCGAATATGTAGGTCGGATCATGGTCGAAACCAAGCAACGCCCGCTCTACATTATTCGCGATACGATCGGCCTGTCAGAGGTAGATGCAGCACGCGCGACGGAAAGGCCCTGACATGGATCGCGCTGTTTATGAACGCATGGCCCAGCATGATGCAACGCATTGGTGGTATGTTGCGCGCCGGAAAATCCTTGCCAATCTCATCACAAATTATGTGAGGCCTCGGCAGCCCGCCCGCATTTTGGAAATTGGCTGCGGCACGGGGCATAATTTCGGCATGCTCGCCGCATTCGGACCCGTGGATGCCATTGAGATTGATGAAGGCGCGCGCGCAGTTGCGGAATCGCGCCTTGGCCGCCCAATCCTGACAGCCCCTCTGCCCAGCCTCGATGGCATTCCCAATGCCAGCTATGACATGATCGCGCTGCTCGATGTGCTGGAACATATTGGCGAAGACCAGGCCTCTTTGGCCAGCATCCGCACCAAGCTGAAGCCCGGTGGGAAGATCTTACTCACGGTGCCTGCCAACCCTTGGATGTGGAGCGCGCATGACCGCGCGCATCACCATCATCGCCGCTATACCAAGGCAGGCCTCGCCAAGGTGGCGAAGGCCGCCGGACTGAAGATTGAGTTGCTCTCGCATTTTAACAGCCTGCTCTTCCCAGTTGCCGCGGCAGCGCGATTAGTCGGCAAGCTGATGGGCAAGACGACAAGTGATGATCAGATGCCGTCTGCACCAGTCAATGCCGTGCTGACGCAGGTCTTTGGCCTTGAGACCAGCTTAGTGGGCCGCGTGCCGCTTCCCGCAGGCGTCTCGCTGGTCGCTATCCTGTCCTGACAATCCGGTAGAGGCCGCTCGTCCCCTGTTTCCAGACGGGTACAAGGCCACGCATGTCGGCCGAGCCTGCGGGCTGGCGAATGATCCAGACATAATCAAACGCATCGCGTGGGAAGGTGCTGAGGGCACGGGTGATGGCCATGCGCTCATGCCGTTCACAGCGCGGCTCAACCACGAATTGCGACGGGTCTGACCGGAACTGCCCTGCGGCTTGGTATGTGACTGTCAAAAGCTGCGCGCCGGATGCCTGCCATTGGTCATTGGCAAAGGCCCTTTTGCGCACCAACGCGATGCTGGGCAGATGATCCAGCCGATGCACCGACCAGCCCTCAGCACAGGGGCGACCAACAAAGCTGATCAGCCGTGCACCTGCGGGCAGATGGTCGAGTGCAGCCAGCTCGGCCCGATAGCTGTCATCATAAGCCTTGGCGCTCAGGATCGACCCCGTGGTGCGCGCGGCAAAGAAGGTAAGACCAGCCGCCGCCAAGAGGCCCGCCTGCCGAGAGCCGCCATGGATCGCCAATAGGGCGAAAGCGAGAACATAAGGCGCTAGCCGCATATCGGCATAGGCCGACCCCAGCAAAGCATGGGGCAGGATCAGGAATAAGAACGCAAGAACCCCAGCACCCAATGCAAGCGGCGTTCCGGGCGATCGGGTGCGCCGCACGGCCCAATGCGCCAGCGCGAGGACCAGCACCAAGGCGATCACGCCAACACTGGCGATATCGAAAACTTCCCAGCGATCCTTGAACACGCTCAGAAGCCAGCGTGCCTTCAGGTCAAAGCGAAACCATGTGTGGCCAAAAGGCTGACCCCCTGCCCCGCCCTCCCCAAAGCGCAGAACCATGGGCAC
>RFSU01000064.1 GCA_009923795.1 Sphingomonadaceae bacterium | reverse complement strand
TTCATAATGGCAGATGTCGCCCCAGCGCCGGCGGCAAAGGCAGAGCCGCCATTAAAGCCAAACCAACCCACCCAGAGCAAGCCTGCGCCCACCATGGTGAGCGCCGGGCTGTGCGGGGCCAGCAGGCTCTTGTTAAAGCCACGCCGCGCGCCCAGCAGCATGGCGACGATCAGGGCGGCAACGCCCGCCGTCGTATGCACCACAATGCCGCCAGCAAAATCCAATGTGCCGAACTGGGTTGCCAGCCACCCTCCGCCCCAGATCCAACGGGCAACGGGGATATAGACCAGCAAGGTCCACAATGTTGAAAAGGCAACAACCCAGCCAAAGCGCACCCGTTCTACAAAAGCGCCGATCACCAACGCTGGGGTGATGATCGCAAAGGTCATCTGGAACAGGGCAAAGGTTGATTCGGGAATGGTCAGCCCGGCGCGCAAATCGGCCAGATTGGCGAGCATCGCATTTGCGGTGCCGCCCAGATAGGCCGAGCCGTCGCCAAAGACGAGGCTATAGCCAATGACCGCCCAGAGGAGAGAGACGGTGCACAGAATCACAAAGCTGTGCATGATGACGGACAGAACATTGCGCATCCGCACCAGGCCGCCGTAAAAAAGGCCAAGACCGGGAATGGTCATCATCAACACAAGGGCGGATGCCGTCAGGATCCAGGCCGTGTCGCCCGTGTCAACGACTGCCGGCGTTTGCGCGTAAGCCGATGATGTAGAAGCAGAAATCATAGCAGCAGTCGCCGCCCATTGACGCAGGTTCACAACCATTTTCCTCCCCCAAGAGACTATTCAATTCGGTGCTTAGCGAAGATAGAGCCTGCTGCAAGAGGTTAGCCTTGCCTAAATAGGTGCTTGACCGCGACGTGAAAGCAAAAGCACCCTCGCGCGTACACATGTGAGGAAAGTCCGGACAGGTTATGAAGCTGGTTGTTGTAGAATCGCCCGCCAAGGCAAAAACGATTGAGAAATATCTGGGCCCGGGCCACCGGGTGCTGGCCAGCTTTGGGCATATTCGGGATCTGCCGGCCAAGGATGGCTCGGTTGACCCTGATAATGGCTTTGAGATGACCTGGGAGGCCTATGCCGATAAGAGCAAGCAGCTCAAGGCGATTGCCGATGAAGCCAAAACTGCCGACACGCTGATCCTCGCGACTGACCCTGATCGCGAAGGCGAAGCGATTAGCTGGCACGTGCAAGAAGTGCTGGCGAAGAAGAAGGTGCTGCCCAAAAATGTTCAGCGCGTCACCTTTAACGCGATCACCAAGGCGGC
This sequence comes from Sphingomonadaceae bacterium, assembly GCA_009923795.1. Lineage (GTDB taxonomy): Bacteria > Pseudomonadota > Alphaproteobacteria > Sphingomonadales > Sphingomonadaceae > Aquisediminimonas. The sequence continues at coordinate 9,701 of RFSU01000064.1, read as the reverse complement.
TGTCACCGACGCAATGGCAAAGCCGCGGGAACTGGATCACGATCTGATTGATGCCTATCGCGCGCGCCGGGCGCTCGACTATCTGGTGGGCTTCACGCTGTCGCCTGTGCTGTGGCGCAAGCTGCCCGGCGCGAAATCAGCCGGGCGTGTGCAATCGGTCGCTTTGCGGCTGATCGTGGATCGGGAACGTGAGATTGAGCTGTTCCGGGCGCAAGAATATTGGTCGGTCACGGCCCAGATGGAGCAGGATGGCGTGCCGTTTACGGCCCGGCTTGTCCGCCACAAGGGGGAGAAGATTGAGCGCCTGACCATTGGCAATGCGGGCGATGCCGAGGCGGCGAAGGCGGCGGTCGAGGCGGGTCGCTTTACGGTGATGTCGGTCGAAACAAAGCCGCTGACCCGCAATCCACCGCCGCCCTTCACCACATCGACGCTGCAGCAGGAAGCCGCGCGCAAGCTTGGCTTTTCGGCGACGCACACGATGCGCCTTGCCCAGTCGCTTTATGAAGATGGCGCGATCACCTACATGCGTACCGATGGCGTGCAGATGGATGGATCTGCCATTAGTGCGGCGCGTAAGGCCATCGCGGATCGATATGATGCGGGCTATGTCCCCGATAAGCCGCGCCAATATCAGGCCAAGGCCAAGAATGCGCAGGAAGCGCATGAGGCCATTCGCCCCACGGACTTTGGCAAGGACAGGGCCGCAAGCGGCGATCACGCGCGGCTTTATGATCTGATCTTTAAGCGCGCATTGGCGAGCCAGATGGCGTCTGCCCGTTTGGAGCGGACGACCGTGGAGATGAACGATGCGACAGGCCAGACTGGCCTGCGCGCCACTGGGCAGGTTGTGCTCTTCCCCGGCTATCTCGCGCTCTATGAAGAAGGCTTGGATGACGCTGAGGATGAGGATGCCAAGCGCCTGCCGCGCCTGTCCCAAGGCGATGCTCCGGCCAAGACCAAGGTCGAGGCAGAACAGCATTTCACGCAGCCACCACCGCGCTATTCCGAAGCAAGCCTTGTCAAAAAGATGGAAGAGCTCGGCATTGGCCGCCCATCGACCTATGCATCGATCCTTCAGGTTTTGAAGGACCGCGATTATGTGACGCTGGAAAAGAACCGGTTTATCCCAAGCGAAAGCGGGCGGTTGCTGACGGCCTTTCTGGAGCGCTTTTTTGAGCGTTATGTGAGCTATGATTTCACCGCCGGGCTGGAAGAAGAGCTGGACGATGTCTCCGGCGGCCGGGCTCAGTGGCAGGCGGTGCTTGAGGCCTTTTGGCGCGACTTTAAGCCCAAGACGACCGAAGTGATGGACCAAAAGCCATCGGACGTCACCTTGGCGCTGGACGCGTTTCTCGCTCCGTTCCTGTTCCCCGAGCGCGAAGATGGGGGCGATCCTCGCCAGTGTCCGGCCTGCGCGGCTGGGCGGCTTGCCCTGCGGGGCGGGCGCTTTGGGGCCTTTGTCGCCTGTTCCAATTATCCAGAGTGCAAGTTCACCCGCAAATTTGGTCAGCCAGGTAGCGATGGCGATGCAGGATCAACCGGGCCAGAAGTTTTGGGGCAGCACCCCGAAACGGGCGAGGATGTGCACCGCAAGTCTGGCCGCTTTGGCCCCTATGTGGAAATGGGCGAAGGTAAGGAGGCGAAGCGGGCCTCCATCCCCAAAGATGTGCCGTCTGAGGATTTTGGTCTTGATTGGGCGGTCAAGCTGTTGAGCCTGCCGCGTACGATTGGCGATCATCCAGAAAGCGGCAAGCCGATTACCGCCAGCATTGGGCGCTACGGCCCCTATCTGGCGCATGACGGCAAATATGCACGGCTCACGAGCACCCGCGATGTGTTTGAAACGGGCATGAATGCGGCCGTTGTTAAACTGGCAGAAGCCGCCGGCGGTGGCGGTCGTGCGAGAGGCGGTGCTTCGCGTGCGCCGTTGAAGGAATTTGGGGCGCATCCGCGCACAGGGGCTGAGCTGAAGCTGATGGAGGGGCGCTATGGCGCCTATGTGACCGACGGCACAACCAACGCCACCTTGCCCAAGACGATGGCGCCAGAGGCTTTAACGCTGGAAGAGGCCGCACAGCTTATTGATTATCGGGCCGCGAAAGGCCCTGCTAAGGGCAAGGCGAAGCCCAAGGCCCGCAAAAAGGCCCCGGCGCGCAAAAAACCCGGCCCGCAAATCCGCAACATAGGTTAGGAACAGCATCGACTTGCGGGCGTCAAACCCGGTCGTCGATGCCCTTTGCCATGTGGATAAGTATTAGAGCCATATTGGCTGGGTCTCGGCATTAATTTTCTGGCTTAGTCCATCTGAACAGCTTGCTTTTTTGGGAAGCGTGGAATTGCCGCGCGTCGCTCTGCCTGCGTCTGCAGGCGGTGCTATGAACTGACTCAAATTAGCGATGAATCGAGTCATTTAGAGATAATTAACCACTTGCGTCTGCTGGTGGATAAGGCACTATAGGTAGTGGCGATGTCGAGGGGGCACCCAATTTATAGTGTTTTGTAAGCGTATTTGAATCACGCGAACGAGGCTATTTTGGGGAGCTTGTGGATATCGGGGACAGTCTCGATTTTCTGCAACGGGATCGAAAAAATTGATAGGACGGAGTTTCGACTCCGAGTCGAACAAGAATAGAACATCGCGAGAGCGATTTTTGGGGGCAAGGAATGGATTTTCGGGATACGCAAGCAACGAGCGGTGGAGATGATGTTGCCAGCGACGCTGTTGAAATGACCAAGGCTGCGACGAAGAAAGCTGCTGGGGCGGCTAAGGATTCGCGCACGGTCGACGCGGCCTATCCGCTGACCATCGATGCGTCGCGCGATGCGTTGCTGACCGAATTTGGCAAAGACACGCTGCGCGATCGGTATCTGCTGCCCGGCGAAAGCTATCAGGATCTTTTTGTCCGCGTGGCCTCTGCCTATGCTGATGATCAAGAGCATGCCCAGCGCATCTATGATTATATCTCAAAGCTCTGGTTCATGCCGGCAACCCCCGTCTTGTCCAACGGCGGCACGGGGCGTGGTTTGCCGATCAGCTGCTATCTGAATTCGGTCGATGATAGCCTGGAAGGCATCGTCAACACCTGGAATGAGAATGTCTGGCTGGCGTCCCGCGGCGGCGGCATCGGCACCTATTGGGGGTCGGTGCGCGGCATTGGGGAGCATGTGGGCCTCAATGGCAAGACATCGGGCATCATTCCCTTTGTCCGCGTGATGGATTCTTTGACGCTCGCGATCTCGCAAGGATCGCTCCGTCGCGGCTCGGCTGCCTGCTATCTCGATATTTCGCACCCGGAAATTGAAGAATTTCTGGAAATCCGCAAACCTTCGGGCGACTTTAACCGTAAGGCGCTGAACCTGCATCATGGCGTGCTCATCCCCGATGCATTCATGGAAGCTGTGCGCAATGGCGCTGAATGGGATTTGAAGAGCCCCAAGGACGGCTCTGTCCGCGCAACGGTGGATGCGCGCTCGCTGTTCCAAAAGCTTGTGGAAACCCGCCTTGCAACGGGTGAGCCCTACATCATCTATTCGGATCATGTGAACAAGGCGATGCCAAAGCATCACCGTGAACTGGGTCTGAAAGTCTCGACCTCCAACCTCTGCTCAGAAATCACTTTGCCCACGGGCCGGGATCATTTGGGCAATGACCGCACGGCCGTATGCTGCCTGTCCTCGCTCAACATGGAAACATGGGATGAGTGGAATGGCGACAAGCAGTTTGTTGAGGACGTCATGCGCTTCCTCGACAATGTGCTGACCGATTATATCGACCGCGCCCCGCCGGAAATGGCCCGCGCCAAATATTCGGCAACGCGTGAACGCTCGGTCGGTCTTGGCGTCATGGGCTTTCACAGCTTCCTTCAGGCGCGCAACATTCCCTTTGAAGGGGCGATGGCCAAATCTTGGAACTTGAAGGTGTTCAAGCATATCGCCGCCAAGGTGAATGAGGCGTCGATGCTGTTGGCGACCGAACGAGGCGCTTGCCCGGATGCCGAAGAACGCGGTGTGATGGAGCGCTTTAGCTGCAAGACGGCAATTGCGCCGACCGCGTCAATCTCGATCATCTGCGGCGGCACGAGCGCGTGCATTGAGCCGATCCCGGCCAATATCTACACGCACAAGACGCTGTCCGGCAGCTTTTCGATCCGTAATCCCTATTTGGAAAAGCTGCTGATCGAAAAATCGAAGAATTCAGACGCGGTCTGGAATTCGATTTTGGAACAGGGCGGCTCGGTTCAGCATCTCGACTTCCTGACGCAGGAAGAAAAGGATGTGTACAAGACCAGCTTTGAAATTGATCAGCGTTGGTTGATCGAACTCGCGGCGGACCGCACACCCTATATTGATCAGGCGACCTCGCTGAACCTGTTCATCCCAGCCGATGTTGAGAAGTGGGATCTGTTGATGCTCCACTTCCGCGCATGGGAATTGGGCGTGAAGTCGCTTTATTATCTGCGGTCGAAATCGATCCAGCGGGCAGGCTTTGCTGGCGGTGTGGAGGCGGACAATACGCCCGACGCGCCCAAGTTCGAGCTGGCGACCTCAACCGATTATGATGAGTGTTTGGCCTGCCAATAGGCCCGCATTCATCGCTGCTCATGATTTGAATTAAGGAAGACGCACATGTCTCTGTTAGAAGCCCGCAACAGCTACAAGCCCTTTGAATATCCTTGGGCCTATGATTTCTGGAAACGCCAGCAGCAAATCCATTGGCTGCCCGAAGAAGTGCCGCTGGGCGAAGATTGCCGCGATTGGGCGCAGAAGCTGTCGGATCATGAGCGCAACCTTTTGACGCAGATTTTCCGCTTCTTCACGCAAGCCGATGTCGAGGTGCAGAATTGCTACCACGAACATTATGGCCGCGTGTTCAAGCCGACCGAAGTCAAGATGATGCTCACCGCCTTTTCCAACATGGAAACCGTTCATGTCGCGGCCTATTCGCATTTGCTCGACACCATCGGCATGCCTGAATCCGAATATTCGGCCTTCCTCGAATATGAAGAAATGGCGGCGAAGGTCGATTATATCCACCAATTCGGCGTCGACAGCGATGAAGATATTGCCCGCACGCTCGCCATGTTCGGCGGCTTTACCGAAGGGCTACAGTTGTTCGCCTCCTTTGCGATGCTGATGAACTTCCCGCGCTTCAACAAGATGAAGGGCATGGGGCAGATCGTCTCTTGGTCGGTCCGCGATGAAAGCCTGCATTGCGAAGGCATCACCAAGCTGTTCCACGCCTTTTGCGCGGAGCGTGGCTGCCTCACCAAGACGGTGAAGGAGGACATTATCGATTGCTGCCAGAAGGTCGTGCGTCTGGAAGATAACTTCATCGACCTCGCGTTCGAAATGGGCCCCGTGCCCGGCATGACCGCCAAGGAAATCAAACGCTATATCCGCTACATCGCCGATTGGCGCTTGGGTCAGCTTGGCTTCCAGCCCATTTATATGGTGGAAGAACACCCCCTGCCTTGGCTCGCGCCTTTGCTGAACGGTGTGGAGCACGCGAACTTCTTTGAAACCCGCGCGACCGAATATAGCAAAGCCAGCACCCGCGGCGATTGGGGCCAAGTCTGGGACAGCTTCGACCGCCGCAAATCCGCCAACGCCGCCAATGATGGCGCAGCCGAAGTGGTCGCCGAAGCCGATATGTTTGCAACCGCAGGGGTGGCGGCGGAGTAATTCGCGGACTTAACCGCTAAGAAAAAGTCGGCCGTCCTAGAAACAGGGCGGCCGTTTTTTTATTTTGCCACCCCCTCACCGAAACGGGTTTGAGAATCTCGGGTCGCTGGTCAGATTTGTGTCGGTCAGGGTTAGCAGAAACGCCTCGAGCGCGGCCTTATCTGCGGGGCTGAGGTTAAGGCGGCGGGGCGCGCCATTGGCGCCCGTTAATCGATTGTCCAGCGCCGGGCCGGCCTGCACGCCGTTATCGTAAAACTCGATCACCTCTGCCAATGTGCTGAAGCGGCCATCATGCATGAAGAATTTTGAAAGGCCGATATTTTTGAGCGAGGGGGATTTGAAGATCCGCGTTTCCCCCGCGTCCAGCCCATTGCTCTGCGAATTGGCGGCGAGCGCGAATGTTGGCGGCACATGGCAGGCCGCACACCCCGCCCCGCCATTGGCGCGGGGGGTCATGAACAATTGATGCCCGCGCTCTTCCACCGCCGAAAAGCCCGGCAAGGGCGTGTCCAGGCCGCGATTGGGTGCAGCTGCGGAAAACACCTGCGCATAGGCGGTATCCCAGCGGCTGGCGGAGGAGATCATCGCCCGCTCAAAATTGGCCAGCGCGCGTTGCAGCCGATCCTCCGTGATGGTCGAATCGCCAAAGGCAAAGGTGAACAGCTCTTGATAATAGCCAATGGCTTGCAGCCGCGTGATCAGGGCGGTGATGCCCCCATTGCTGGCGTCAAACCCCATTTCAATGGCATTGGTAATGGGGTGGCTCACCTGCAGCTCAACCGAGGCGGCGCGCCGATCCCAGAACATAGAGCCGGGCCGCCAATAGCGGATATTGCCAAGCCGCATGGCGTGCGCGCTGGTAAAGGTCGATCCTGAAAAGCCGATGCTGAACCGTCTTGGATCGTCAAAGCCCGCACTTTGTTGATGACAAGAGGCGCAGGCGACGGTGCGATTGAGGCTCAATTGCTTATCGTAAAACAACACGCGCCCCAATGTCGCCAGGCGATCATTGGTCTGATTATTGCCGGGGATATTATCCTGCTGACCGACGGTGGCATCATAATAAGCGGGTAGGGTTGGCGTTGCGTAATTTGCCAATGCCGCAGGGTCGATGGTGGTTGCAGCGCGCAGTGCTGTGAAGGTGTCCGTTGGCGTTGTGGGGGCAGTGGTGGTCGTGGGCGCAGTTGTCACCGTCTGTGCCGTAGACGCCGTAGTCGAAGACCCACCCCCGCATGCCGATAGGCTCAGCGTCAGTGCGCCGCCTATCAAAACCCAAAATCGTCTGCGCCGTTGCCCAGCTTGTTTCTTCAAATCCCGTCCCCCGTCCCGTTACAGGCCAATTTATAGGCCCGTGAAAGATGAACGGGGTATGAATCTGCCGCACCCAAAGAACAAGCCCTGGATCGCCGAAACCCGAGCGTAAAATTCTCCCTAGAACGCGGTATTTGGATGCGCCGTTGGCCTGCCGCCAACAGATGCGCGCGTATAGACTTCCAAATTTAATGGCGTTAACAATCTGAAAAGAGGGGAATTTCTGTTTTGGCACTCAAACGCATAGCACTTTGCGCAGATCGTGATCGCGCCGCCGAATAGCAGAGCGACCGATGCGGCCCGTGCGGCACCAATTCACGCAGATATTTGGGATTCATCAGACACGTTAGTTGGAAGGGGACGCTAAATGAGTTTTGAAGAAAGAACATCCACATCCTGGTTTTCACGGATCGGCGGTGCGTTGTCGGGGGCGGTCTTCGGGATCATCTTGGTGATCGGTGCGATCATAGCCCTGTTTTGGAACGAAGGGCGGTCGGTTGCGACCTATCAAGCTTTGCAAGAAGGCCTTGGTGCGGTGGCGTCGACCGACGCTGCCAAGATTAACCCGGCACTCGAAGGAAAGCTTGTTCACATTCAGAGTGACGTTCTCCCCAATGCCGATGTGAGCGATCCCGAAACTGGGATCACTGCAACCGGGCCGATCGGATTGGAGCGTCATGTAGAAATGTACCAATGGGTTGAAACCCAAGACACCAAGACGGAAAAAAAGCTGGGTGGCGGCGAAGAACAGGTGACAACATATAGCTATTCCAAGGAATGGCGTGATTCTGCTCAAGATTCGTCTGGCTTCAAACAACAAGAACAGCACGAGAATCCCGCCTTCTGGCTGGCCTCTTCAACAAATTTTGTCGAAACGGCAAAGCTCGGCGCATTCACCGCGTCAGGCGAGTCTTTGCAGAGCGTTGCTGCACGCAAAGCCCACCCCATTTCAACCGAGGAGGCCAACGCAGCCTCTGAGACATTGGGCTATCCTGGCGAAGGCCGAGCATTGAGCGGTGCCCTCTATTTCGGTGCAAATGAACAGGAGCCCGAGATCGGGGATACAAAAATCACCTATGAAGATATCGTGCTTCCCACGGTGAGCATCGTTGGGATGCAAAGCGGCAATAGCCTTGTCGAATACACCACCAAGAATGAGAATACTCTGTTTCTTTTGGCGGCGGGCCGTCAGACTGCTGCGACAATGTTCGCGACAGGCCAATCTGAAAATGCGACCCTAACTTGGTTGATTAGGGCCGGTGGCCTTGTGGCCCTGTTTATTGGGTTTATGCTGATTTTCGCGATCTTCGGCGTTTTGGGAGACGTTATCCCGATCTTTGGCTCGATAATCGCATTTGGCACGGGGCTTATCTCTTTTGTTCTGGCCTTGGCGATCGGCGCAACCGTCATTGCGATTGGTTGGTTTGTGGCCCGTCCGTTGCTGTCAATCGGCCTTCTCACGGCCTCTGCGGCCGTCGTGTTCGCCTACTTGAAGTACGGCCGCAAAAAAGCAGCACCAGTTGTCGCTTGATTGAGAATGCTGTGCCGCCGGTCATCAGATGACGGCAGATGTTGAAGGACTGATTTGGTCTCGTCTTCGCAGCGACAGCGCGAAGACGAGACTAACTCCTCGGTGCCGCGCAGCCGAACCGCCCGATCCGTGCGGCAAAGGCTTTCTTGCATTTAGGCAGTCAGCGCTGGGATCTATGGCCAGCCGAGTCACCGATGCGGATCAAGGTGACGGCGTTAGAAAACACCTCATCAATGTACACATTGGGTCGGCTATAGCAGTAGCTCCACCGCTCTTGATTGACGCGCAGCTTGTTGTTTGAGCGTTTGATGTACCACATTCCCCCCGCGCCTTCGGTGTTTTCGGAATTGTCTCCAAATGAAACCACCCAGTCGCCGGGGCTCTTCTCCCTCGCAATGTAACTCAGCCGCGCTTGAAAGTCCTTGGAGGCATCAAGCTTGGCTCCTGGGTGGTCGAAATCCGTGTTCTCCAGTGGGCCTTCTATGAAACATCCTAGCCCTTTGCGCCGTCGATCTGTTTGAATGGCGGTCTCAATCGTCACATCCCGCCCTTGCAGGATGGCCACATAACCGACCAACAAAGCCTTGGGATCTGGCTGGACATAGACATCGCAGCGATCAGGCCGCAGCGCATTTGCATAATCAAGCCCGCAAAGATGGCCCGCATAGTCTGCAATATTGCCATCGCGCATTTTAAGGTCCGCATTTGGTGGCATTGTCATCGGGTTTAGTTTTCCGTTGACGATGACTTTGTAGCGTCCGGATTTTGTGTTCAAGACAGCAAGGGATGAGGACAGCTGGGCTGTTTGATAAGGCGCTCGCGCGGCACTGCGCGCATCGGGGGTTTCCCCACAGGCCAACAGCATTAGGAAAATGAGCGCCCGGTGAATTGGCATCCGCTTATATCCCCTTCAACCGAAGAATTTGTCCGAAAAAGCAGCGCCGGGTAGAGCGCCCCATCTTGTGGAAAAGGACCGAGGCGGCTCAGGGTCATTCACACCCTTGGCCACCCATGTCTTGGATAGGATGCCGCAGCGTCTTTCCTAATTATTGCCCTGAACCAAATCACCGAGTGGGCCAAGAAGGGAGCCCTCCCCGCGATTTGCGCCTCCCGTCAGCGACGGCCCCGCTGCAGCCAACATACGACCCGCAAGGCGGGAGAAGGGCAGAGATTG
>RFSU01000063.1 GCA_009923795.1 Sphingomonadaceae bacterium | reverse complement strand
TGCGCCTGGATATCCGGGCGCTCTTTATTTCTATGCAGTCGCCTTGGCTGAAAATGATCGCGCGAAAGAAGCGCGGCCTTATTTTGAACGACTCGTTGAGACCATCCCTGCGGAGGCCCCTTTTCGAAAGAGCTTGATTGAGGACCTCAATCGGGCTGGTCTTTTGCCTCGGACAACCGCGCCTTAGCCGCGCTCAGCCAAATAATTTGCTGGGCTTGGCAATTGCTGCTAGCGCCCGGCGGCATTTCCAAGAAAGAAGCCTCACTAAGATGCTTTTGCCCGCACTGCCGGATTGGCTATTATGACCGCCGCCACACCAGACAAGCCCGTTACGCCGGATGCCGATGAGGCAAGCCATGGCGTACACGGCCCGCTGCACAAGTTGATGATCGCGGCGATTGGTATCGTCTTTGGCGATATTGGGACCAGCCCCATTTATGCCTTCCGTGAAACCTTCGCCGGGCATCACCCACTGCCGCCGGACCATCTCCATGTTTATGGGGTCTTGAGCCTGATTTTTTGGTCGATGATGATCGTGGTCACGTTGAAGTACGTCACCGTCATTTTGAGGGCGGATAACAAAGGTGAGGGGGGCAGTCTTGCTCTTCTCGCGTTGATTAGTCGGGAAGCACAAGGGAAAAGCTGGTCGGTCCCTATTGTTATGCTGGGTGTCTTTGCAACAGCCCTTTTCTATGGCGATGCCATGATTACGCCGGCCATGTCGGTTTTGTCTGCATCCGAAGGTCTGACTGTGGTTAATCCCGGTTTTCAGCCGTTGGTACTCCCGATTTCTGTTGCTATTCTTTTTGGGTTGTTCGCCTTTCAGTCACGCGGAACAGCTAGGGTCGGCGCACTTTTTGGCCCGATCATGATCACCTATTTCGCAACGCTTGCGGGTTTGGGGTTGCTGCACATCGTTAATGCGCCAGAGATTTTGTGGTCTTTGCATCCCGGCAACGCGGTGAGCTTCTTTACCGACGATCCCTTGCGCGGTTTCCTTGCCTTGGGGTCTGTTGTGCTCGCCGTAACCGGGGCAGAGGCGCTCTATGCGGATATGGGGCATTTTGGACGGCGACCCATTAAGTTCTCTTGGCTCTGGATCGTCTTGCCCGGCCTCATGCTGAACTATCTCGGCCAAGGCGCAATGATCATGGGCATGTCTCTGGAAGAAGCCAATGAGGCCATGCGCAATCCCTTCTTCTTGCTGGCTCCTGAAGACTTCCGTCTGCCGCTTGTGTTGCTCGCAATTGCAGCCACGATCATTGCAAGCCAAGCCGTTATTTCTGGCGCGTTTTCTCTAACGCAGCAAGCCATTCAGCTCGGCTTTATGCCGCGTCTGCGAATTCAGCATACCAGCGAGAGTGCAGCCGGGCAGATCTATATTCCCTCAATAAACTGGGCCCTCATGGTTCTGGTCATTTTGCTGGTGTTGCAGTTTGGCAGCTCGAGCAATTTGGCGTCGGCTTATGGAATTGCGGTTACAGGGGCGATGTTCATCGACACCTGCCTGCTCGCCGCTCTGCTGCTGAGCATTTGGAAATGGAACCGCTGGATCGCCATTCCTCTTTTGGCGGTCTTCTTCATTGTGGATACGGCTTATTTCACCGCCAATCTGACAAAGGTTCCCTCTGGCGGCTGGTTCCCGCTCGTCGTTGGGCTTATTGCCTTTACGATGCTCACCACATGGTCGCGTGGCCGCAAGCTCATGGTAGAGCGGATGCGCGAAGCGGCAATGCCCGTGAAGGTGTTTATCAGCTCAGCCGTCTCGTCTGCGGTGCGCGTGCCCGGCACGGCTGTTTTCATGACCTCCACGTCAGAGGGCGTGCCACACGCGCTGCTTCATAATCTGAAGCATAATAGGATCCTGCATGAACGGGTCATCCTGCTCACCGTGAAGATACCCGGTGTGCCATTTGTGGATGCGGACAAGCGCGCCCAATTGGAAGATTTGGGGCAGGGCTTTCACCGCCTAATCCTGAAATTTGGCTTTATGGAAGAGCCAGATGTGCCGGCCGCATTGATCGCAATCAGCGCCTTTACCCCGCCCGTTAAAATGATGGACACCAGCTTCTTCTTGGCGCGGCAGACGCTTCTGCCCTCGTCACGGCCTGGCATGGCTATTTGGCGGGAAAAGCTATTCGCCTGGATGCTCCGCAACGCGGAAAGCGCGATGGAGTTTTTCCGTCTGCCAACCAATCGCGTGGTAGAACTGGGCAGTCAGGTAGAGATTTAGGGGCAGGGGCTGCTCTGTCAGCAGGGCAGTCTCTTGCGCTTATATGAAAGCGGTTCTTGGTGTGATCTGGCGGTTGACCCGCCTGAAATCCCTGCCTATAGCCGCGCTTCCCGAAGGTTTCGGTCATTTGGGGCGGAGTAGCTCAGCCGGTTAGAGCAGCGGAATCATAATCCGCGTGTCGGGGGTTCGAGTCCCTCCTCCGCTACCAGAATTCCATATAAGGTTGGATCTATCCGCAGTTGGTCCATTTGGCATGAGCTGAATTCAATCCGCGACAGCCACCAGTTCCTCAACCAGTATTTTCCCAGACAAATGCCGCCCGGAAAGCCAGCCGCACTCGATGCGGGGGCCGAGGAGCCAGTCGCCACAGACGCCGAGGCCGATATGGCTGTTCCAAAGCGATCCGGTGCCTAAGCCCGTGGACATGGCAAAGCGCCAGCGATGGGTGGAGTGTGCGATAGGCTGAAGCGGGGGGAGGTGGAGTTCTTTTGCGAGTGCCATCAACAATGCGTCGGCGACGTCTTCAGCGGCGTCGATGCCGAATTCGCGTAAGCGTGCAGCAGAGTCGTCTTTTTCGTCGTCGTCTTTGGGCTCCAGCATCCATGGAAAAATTCGCCCGTGACCTCGACAAGCGGGGCACCAACCACGAGGAGAGTTGAAAGAAAAATGTTTCGGTTCGAGCTCGGGAAAACTTTCGCCCGTGTCGATATTCCAGCACGGTTGAAACCGCGCCAGCATGGCTTCACGGGCCATACCGAAATCATGCTGCGCCAAGAGTGTTACGGCCTGCTCGGATGGGATGGCGAGGACCAACATGTCATAATGGCCGTCAACCTGTTGGTCTTCGCCAGATAGCGTCCACCCATTGTGAGTCTGAGAGGCGGTCGTGATCCGCATGTTCCAATGGACATTGAGCGTCGCCGCCATGTGCCGGACGATCTGGTTCATGGTCGGCACACCAACCCAGGCATCCTCTGAAATATCGGGCCAAGGCGCCACAATGCCCGCGCTTTCCCATTCCTGAACCTGCGTCAGAAAGGCCGGGTCGCGTGCTGTGAAATATTGCGCGCCATGATCGGCGACGGCTTCACCCAAGGGTGTTGAAAACCTGCGGCTGGACATCCGCCCGCCGGGACCGCGCCCTTTATCAAATAGCGTAACGTCATAGCCCGCAGCTTGGAGTTCAGCCGCGCAAGAGAGCCCGGAAATTCCGGCCCCCACAATGGCAACACGCTTTGCAGCGTCTGCGCGGCTTATTGGCATGTGCACTCCCTCGGGTCGATCTGACTGACAGCGGGCATGCGGCGGGGCCGGGGCAATAACAATCTGCCCTATCGTTCAGGTTTGCAGGGTTTTGGCGCTGTTACGCGGTAGCAGGCGGTGTGATCTGCAACATGGCATCGGGGCGCGCGAGCGCGATGAGAGTGAGCCCAGCTGCCTCGGCGCGGTCAGCGGCAAGCGTGGTTGCTGTCGATATCGTCACAAGAAGGGGGCAGCCGGCAATTACCGTCTTTTCGACCAACTCATAACTGCATCTAGATGAGAGGAGGAAGAAGCCATCTGCGGGGCTTTGGCCAGACCGCGCCAAGGCCCCGATCAGCTTATCCAGTGCGCAATGGCGGCCAACATCTTCGCGGGCGCAGAGGATGGTGCCATCTAGAGCACAGAAGGCCGCAACATGCGCGCCGCCTGTCGCGGCGTTGAGTGGCTGCTGCTCACGCAGATTGTCCAGTGCGGAGAACAGGGCCTTGGGGTCTAGTTCTGCCTTAGCCGCGACGTGGGGCAGTGGGCGTGCGATTTGTTCCAAATTTTCCATGCCGCACAGGCCGCAACTGCCTTCGGACACGCGCACCCGGACGCGTGCCAGCATGGGCTCCACATGGTCGGGTGATAGGGTGATCCTTACAATCCACCCCATTGGGGTTTCATGGCATTCTATGGCTAGGATATCGTCTGCCGAGGCGACAATGCGTTCAGAGAGCGAAAACCCGGTGACGAAATCTTCCAGATCCTCGGGCGTCGCCATCATCACAGCATAGCCTATGCCGTTAAACTCAATCGCGATTGGGCATTCGACGGGCAGAGTGCGGCTGGCGGAGGCGGATCCACCCGGTTCAATGCGAACGACATTTTGGGCTCGTGAACTGGTCATGCGGTTGCCTATAGCATGATCAAACGATCATGCTGCTTGATCAGATTTTGGCCAGAAATGGCAGGTGATGCGTGGCCAATGTTTCCGGGGCCTCAATCATCGGAAGATGGCCAATATCTTCAAGGATAACGGCCTGACAATTTGGGATGCCCGCCTTGATGGGGGCAACGCAGCTCACATCAATCAGGCGATCATGACGGCCCCAGACAACCAATGTCGGGGTTTTTACGTCGGCAAGCCGATTATTGACCGGGCGTTCCAAAGAATCTGCGGCAATTGCCCAGAAGATACTGTCCAGCAAAGCCTCGCGTCGTTTGGCGTCTTTGAACATAACTTTCTTAAACTGCGTCGGAATGGGCCGAGGACGGTGGGAGACAAAGGCCATCACCCGATCAACATCGGCAAATTCGCGCATGACAAGCGGGTTGGCGCCGTCCCCCGCCATTTGTTGAAGCTCGCTTTCATCGGCCCCTGCAACGCCTGCATTGTTGAGAAGGGTCAGCGATTTGAGCCTGTCGGGGTGCTCAAGGGCCGCCTGCAAGGCGATATAGCCGCCCATGCTATTGCCACCCAAATGGCAGCGTTCAATGCCCATGGCATCCAGAAATGCAATCAGCCGCGCGGTTTGTGCCGCAATGCTATAGTCGCGATCTGCCGACAGATCATTCTCCCCAAAACCCGGCAGATCTGGCGCGATCAGCCGATATCGGTCTGTCAAATGCGGTGCATAAAATGACCAATGGTCTTTATCCGCGCCAAAGCCATGCACCATAACGACCACGTCGCCATCTTCTGGGCCGCCGGCGAGGTAGGGCCACTCTAGCCCGGCAACTTTCACCGTTTTTCGGGTCAGCCGTCCTTTTCGCCGAATAGCCTTTTGGATCTGACGGTAGAGCGGTCCTGGAGCAAACGCATAAAGCAGGATGGGTGTCGCAATGATCACAAGCAGGGCGATGAGAAGAAGGGTCATGAGAATGTTCAATCTTGTAGAGAGGTCAAAAGGCGGCGTTAGTCGATGGTCTGAGCAATTCGGGTGATGACTGTGGCGATAACGGCATCGCGCTCAGGCTCGTTGAAGACTTCGTGATACAGGCCTTCGCGCAGGTCAAATATCTTATCGGTCGACGATACAAGCTCAACCAGAAGCTGTCCGCCCTGGGGTGCTGCCAAGCTATCAAGGCTGCCATGCACAACCATAAGGGGGAGCGTGAGTGTCGACGCATGGGTCGTCAAATTTGTCATCCCATCCAGCATCTCTGCTGCAAGACGGGCGCTGATCTTTCCCTTATAAACCAAGGGGTCGGACAGATAGTCTTTCACAACTTCGGGGTCGCGACTGACGCCATTTGGATCAAGGCCAAGCAATCCGGCTTTTGGGATCAGGACAGATAGGGCCCTGCCAATCAGGCGCGTAGCAAGGGGGATGGGTTGGGCAGGGGCAACCACCGGGCCAGAAAGAACCGCCGTCGCATAATCGGATTGATGGCTCAGCAAATGTTGACCCGCAATCAGGCCGCCCATGCTGTGCCCCACAAGCGCGCGGGGGAGGTCGGGGTGCAGTGATTTCACATGGCGCAGCAAGGCTGCCATGCCATCCAGAAAAACGGAGAATGCAGGCACATAGCCCCGGTCGCCATCAGAGCGCCCATGCCCCCAATGATCGATGGCGTAGACAGCGAAGCCGGATTCAACACATTTCTGAGCGAAATAGGCATAGCGGCCCGCATGTTCGGCATAGCCATGTGCCAGCAATATGACGCCCTTCGGGTCCGTCTCTGGCATCCAGCTTTGCAGGAACAGCTTTGATCCAGCCGCGCGCGATGGAGGTTGAAGCTGCAACAGCTCTGTCTTGCTCATGATCTATCCTTCCAGCGGCCTGTGTTCAGGCTGGCGCGGCGATTTTATGACGCGCGCAGCAGGGCTTGTGCAAGTCTTTTCATCAAAGGGGCAAAACCCACCTTGACGTGCAGGTGACAAGGTCGCAACGCGACGGCGAACTTGGGAGGCTTAGATGAACAAAGCAGATGTGATCATCGTTGGCGCAGGCCATGGCGGCGCACAGGCGGCGATTAGCCTGAGACAGCTGGGCTTTGAGGGCTCGATCCTGATGATCGGTCGGGAACAAGAGCCTCCCTATGAGCGCCCGCCTTTGAGCAAGGAATATCTTGCGCGTGAGAAGGAGTTTGAGCGTCTCTACATACGACCACGGCAATTTTGGGCGGATAAGTCCATTGATCTTCTGCTGGGGACTGAAGTTGTCTCTGTCGATGCCGGTGCACAGAAACTGCATCTCTCGGACGGAAACGAGATTGGCTATGGCGATGTGATTTGGGCGACGGGTGGTGATCCGCGGCGTCTGACTTGCCCCGGCGCTGATTTGGCCGGCATATTTGGTGTTCGCACGCGCGAGGATGCTGATGCGATCATGGCACAACTGGCTGACGTCAATCACGTTGTCGTTATTGGGGGTGGTTATATTGGCCTGGAGGCCGCAGCTGTCCTCACAAAGCTGGGCAAGAAGGTGACGCTGATTGAGGCGCTTGATCGTGTGTTGGCGCGGGTGGCTGGGCCAGAATTATCAGCCTTTTATGAGGCGGAGCATCGCGCCCATGGTGTTGATCTCCGAACGGGCTGTGGCGTTACCGAGATTGTCGGTGCAGCGGGTCATGTGACGGGCGTCAAACTCGCAGATGACACGATCCTGCCTGCCGATATGGTCATTGTTGGAATTGGTATTATTCCTTCGGTCGAGCCGTTGATTACGGCAGGCGCAAAGGGGCTAAATGGCGTTGATGTCGATGGCCAGTGCCGCACAAGCCTCCCCCATATCTATGCGATTGGCGATTGTGCCGCCCATGCCAATGGTTTTGCAGATGGCGCTGTCATCCGGCTGGAGTCGGTTCAAAACGCCAATGATCAGGCCAAAATTGCCGCCCAAACGATCATGGGCAATCCGCAGGACTTCGCCGCGACCCCTTGGTTCTGGTCAAATCAATATGACCTCAAGCTTCAGACTGTGGGCCTTTCAACCGGGCATGATGCAACCGTCCTGCGCGGATCGCCCGCGGATCGGAGCTTTTCAGTGCTTTATCTGAAGCAGGGCCGGGTGATTGCCATTGATAGCGTCAACAGCGTCAAAGATTATGCGCAAGGGCGCAAGCTGGTTGAAAGCCGCGCCATCATCGCACCGGACAAGCTGGCCGATACACAAATCCCGCTCAAAGACTTGGTGCCAGCCTAAGCGCGCTCGTTGATATAGCGGGTCAGGGCAGCGACGGTCTTTTCCCCCGTCGCAAGTCCGATTTTCGTCCGGCGAAGGAGAATGTCTTCAGCATCGCGGGCCCATTCATGCTGGACCAACCAATCGACTTCGACCTTGGTTAGTCCCGCGCCAAAATCTTCTCCCATATCGCTGAGTTGGCGAACATCGGCCAGCATCTGCATGAGCATCGTCCCATAAGCCCGCGCCATGCGTTCTGACCGATAGTCTCCCAAAAAGGGCCAGCGCTTCCGGACATCCTTTAGAAAGCTCTCAAAACCCTGCTGCAAACTGCCGCCGGGCAAGACTTCAGTCCGAGTTGCTGGGCGCGTTTTCCAGCGTGCTGCACGACCAAGACGACCAATGGCTTCTTCTGCCAAATGCCGGGCGGTTGTAATCTTACCCCCGAACACAGACAAAAGTGGTGGCCCATTTTCGTCAAGCTCAAGCACATAATCCCGAGTGACAGCCTTCGCCTCGCTTGCCCCATCATCATAGAGTGGGCGCACACCCGAAAATGTCCCGATAATGTCGGTTGGGTCGGTCTGCCGTTTGAAGTACCTATTTACAGAGGCGCACAAATAGATTTTTTCCGCCTCTGTGATCCGGGCCTCTTCCGGTGTGTCGACAGCCTCATCTGTCGTACCAACAAGGGTAGAGCCATAATCATAGGATATGGCAAAGACGATCCGTCCGTCCGGCTGCTGCAGCATATAGGCGTGATGGCCCTGAAACAGGGCCGGAACGATAATATGGCTACCTTTGATAAGCCGCACCGATGCTTTGCTGTTGACGCCCGCCCGCGCGACCATATCGGCCACCCAAGGTCCAGCGGCATTGACCAGAGCCTTTGCCGAGACGCTGGTTCCATCATCCAGCGCCAAATCCCACCCTTTGTCTGACCGCCGTGCGGACTTTACCGCCGTGCGCGTCCGGACTTTTGCGCCGTTATAGGTGGCAGCAAGAGCATTCAGGACGACCAGACGCGCATCATCCACCCAGCAATCTGAATAGACAAAGCCTTTGGACTTTCCGCTTTTTAAAGGTGCTGTGAATGCCGTGTCGGTTTTGCGCAGGCCGCGGGAGCGTGGCAAGCTGATCTTCCCGCCGATCGTGTCATAGAGCCACAGGCCAAGTCGGACGAGCCACCAAGGGCGCAACGCATATTCATGCGGCAGGACGAATTGAAGCGGGTAGATGAGATGCGGGGCTTGGCGCAGCAGCACCTCTCTTTCCTTCAATGCCTCTCGAACAAGTCTAAACTCATAATATTCCAGATAGCGCAGACCGCCATGGATGAGCTTTGTGGAGGCCGAAGAGGTGTGGCTGGCCAGATCATCTTTTTCCAGCAACAACGTCGTCAGGCCATTTAAAGCCGCTTCACGGGCAATAGCCGTGCCGTTGATCCCGCCGCCGATGATTGCAATATCGTATGTCACCGCTGCCTAATGGCGTGGGTGACGGATGAATTCAATCTGTTCCAAAGCGTTGGTTGGTGCCACGCCATCAGGCCCTGTCTCATTTGCATCCATATGCCCCCTTATTGTCTTGCCAGAAAAAGGGCTTAGGGCTCAGACTGACACTAAAGGATGAAACCCAAAATGACATTTGCTGCTCAAAAACTCATTCTATTTGGCGCCACGGGCGATCTGGCGCAGCGGATGTTGTTGCCCTCACTCTGCGCGTTGCATGCCGATTCTCTGGTTCCGGCGGAGCTACGCATTATCGGCACGGCGCGCTCTGCCCATGATGATGCCAGCTATCGTCAATTCGCGGCCAAGGCGCTGGAGACTTATCTTCCTGAAGACCGTAAGGCGGCGATACCCGCATTTCTGGCATGCCTGTTCTACCAGCCGTTAGATGCGACGGATCCAGCCCAGTTTCCAGCGCTTGCGGACATTCGGCAATAGGAGAGAACAGCGTCCCAAGCCTTGCCACAATCGATGGGGCCGCCCTATGGCGGTGTGCATAGCTCACTTGATTCCGGACACATATTTCTCATGCCCACGACCCATCATACCCGTATGCTCATTATCGGTTCAGGCCCGGCCGGACTGTCCGCCGCTATTTACGCGGCGCGCGCGGGGTTGCAGCCCATTGTGGTGCAGGGTTTGCAGCCCGGTGGGCAGCTGACCATCACGACGGATGTAGAAAATTATCCCGGCTTTCGGGATGTTATCCAAGGCCCCTGGCTGATGGAAGAAATGCAGGCGCAGGCAGAGCATGTCGGCACTCGTATGATGTGGGACATTATTTCGGGGCTTGATCTATCCAAGCGTCCCTTCACCCTGACGGGCGATAGCGGCGATGTGTTCATTGCCGATACTCTGGTGATCGCGACGGGCGCGCAGGCGCGCTGGCTGGGGCTGGACAGTGAAATGGCGATGCAGGGCAAGGGTGTGTCTGCGTGCGCGACATGCGATGGATTTTTTTATCGGGGCAAGAAGGTGGTTGTCATTGGCGGCGGCAATACCGCGGTCGAAGAGGCGCTCTATCTCACCAATCACAGTCAGGACGTGACGCTGATCCATCGGCGGGATAGCCTGCGGGCGGAAAAGATCCTGCAAGAGCGCCTGTTTGCGCATCCGCATATCAAGGTGCTGTGGAATAAGGCTGTCGATCGGTTTGTGGGCGGGGGCACGCCAGAAGTTCTGGTCGGCCTTGACCTCAAGGATATCAATACGGGTGAAATCTCCCACATTGAAACCGATGGGGCCTTTGTTGCCATTGGCCATAAGCCCGCGACTGAGGTGTTTGCAGGGCATCTTCCGATGGACTCTGATGGCTATCTTTTGGTTGAAAAGGGCAGCAGCAAGACATCGGTTCCCGGCGTGTTCGCCGCAGGAGATGTCACGGATAAAATCTATCGGCAGGCAGTGACAGCAGCAGGCATGGGCTGCATGGCAGCGCTGGATGCTGAAAAATTTATTGCCGAAGCGGATTTTGAAGCTCTGAGCACGGCTGCGGAATAAATTCTGGCCGATCAGTCCGGATAAATGGCTTCGATGAAATAAAGACCATCGGGTGGCGCGTTAAAGCCAAGTGCGGCTCTGTCGCGCGCGTCGAGAGCAGCTTTTAGGTCTTTGGCTGTCCATTTTCCCTGCCCGACAAGCACCAAGCATCCCACCATTGAGCGCACCTGATGATGAAGGAAGGATCGCGCTGAGACATCGACTTCAATCTCATTGCCAAAACGCTGGACGCGCATCTGGTCAATGGATTTGACTGGGCTTGCCGATTGGCAATGAACGGAACGAAAGGTGGTGAAGTCGTGCGTACCGACCAATAGCTGCGCGGCATCATGCATGGCATCACCATTGAGCGGCTGGACAACGCGCCGGCCGGCGCATTTGAAGTCCTGGGCACCCGCTTGCTGACCACTTTTTCCAACAACAT
>RFSU01000062.1 GCA_009923795.1 Sphingomonadaceae bacterium | reverse complement strand
AGCCCGAACTCACGCTGCTGGAAGAAGCAGCGTCCATGAAGAAGGTCGATGCCGCCGAAAAGCTGACAGTTATTGCACGTATGGATGCGGTGCTTGGTCTTAATCTATTGAGCATCGACCGCACCGACCTGCGCGTGCAGCCCACCAATGCGCAGATCACGGCCGAAGAGATTGATCATGAGCTCACCCGCCGCAAAGAAGCCCGCGCTGCAAAGGATTTCGCCACGTCCGATGCCATTCGTGATGCCCTTCTTGCCAAGGGGGTTGACGTGATGGACGGTGATCCGCTCGGCTGGGATTGGAAGATCGACATTTAGGCTCGCGACTTGCCGATGCGACAGATCAAAATCGCGCGGCAGACGGCTTGCCAAGCCGACTATTGGCTCTAATCTAATTGCATGATGCAATCGATTTCTTGGCTCATTCTCGCGCTGATTCACATCCTCCCCGCGCTCGCCTTTTTTCGACCGGCCACGCTCACCAAGCTCTATTCTGTCGAGCAGGGTAATCCGTTGCTCCTCTTGATGCGGCATCGCGCGGCCTTGTTTCTGGCCGTGTTCATTGCCTGTCTCTGGGCTGTTTGGAGGCCAGAGGCGCGACAATTGGCTGCGATCATCACCGCAATATCGATGCTGGGATTTCTGTGGCTCTATTGGCGCGCTGGCGCTCCTAAATCGCTTCGCACCATTGCCCTTGTCGACATAATCGGCCTACCGTTTTTGGCCCTTGCCCTTTTTGGAGCTTTCTGATCATCATGACCATTGCCGTAATGTCCGCACTTGTCCGGCCGCTCATCGAGACGCAGTTGCCGCCGGATCTGGATGTCCGTTGGTTCATGACCAAAGAAGAGGCGATGGCGCTTGCGCCGATTGCCGACATTGGCTGGTTCGACATGTATGATAAAAATGACATGGCCGAAACGATCAGTGCTGCGACCAACCTGAAATGGCTGAATTCGATCTATGCCGGCGTTGATGGCATGCCCATTCCCTTGCTGCGGGACCGCGGTGTTTTGGTCACAAATGGCGCGGGGATTAACGCAATTACCATCGCCGAATATGTTATCATGGGCATGCTGACCATGGCCAAGGGGTATCGGGATGTTGTTCACGCCCAAGGCCGCCATGACTGGCTTCAGGATTCCCCCGGAAAGATTGAGCTCTTCGGTTCAAAGGCGCTCCTCCTCGGCTATGGCGCCATCGGCAAACTGATTGAAGAGCGGCTGAACGCTTTTCAGGTCGATGTGACCATCGTGCGCCGGTCGGCTGGACCCAACACCCTTGGGCCCGACCAATGGCGCGACAAGCTGGGCGAGTTTGACTGGATCATTCTGGCAGTCCCGGCAACGGCCGAGACCGATGGAATGATCGGCAAAGACGAACTGGCCGCGATGAAGCCGACAGCGCGTATCGTGAACATCGCGCGTGGGTCCGTCATCGATCAGGATGCCTTGGTTGGAGCCTTGAAAAGCCGCCAGATTGCCGAGGCCTTTTTGGACGTGACAACACCAGAGCCATTGCCCGCCGATAATCCCCTTTGGGATTTGCCGAACGCGCATGTCACGATGCATTTGTCCGGGCGGGCGCAGGACAAGATGTTTGTTCGCGCGGCCCACCGATTCCTTGAGAATTTGGCCCGGTATCGTGCGGGCGAAGCCCTCACCCCGCTCGTCAATTTGGCTTTGGGATATTAATCATGACGCCTGCTGAAATGTCGAAAAAATGGCACGCTGTTGCGCTTTCAAGCGACGAGAACGCCATTTCCACCCTGCTGCATGAGGATGCGGTCTTTGAAAGTCCGGTTGTCCACACGCCACAACGGGGCAAGCCGATCACGGTCAAATATCTGGCCAGCGCAGGCAAGGTCTTCAGCAATACCGGCTTTCATTATGTCGGAGAATGGGAAGGTAAGAACAGCCTGATCCTTGAGTTTAATGCCGAGATTAATGGCATTAAAATCGATGGCATCGATATGATAACGTGGGATGACGATGGGCTGATCACCAATTTCAAGGTTATGGTGCGTCCGCTTAAGGCAATGAATATGCTCCACCAAAAGATGGGCGAGATATTGGCCGCCGCCGCGTCATGATGCGCTGGCATAAATATGTCATACTTGGCGCTTAGGCAGGTCTTATGCCGTTTCAGACCATAGCCACCTCTCCGACAGAGATTTTGGATTTGCTGGACGTTCCTGCATTGCTGCTGAGCAATGATCGGGTCGCGCATGCCAACCAAGCCGCACTCACAATGTTTGGCCGCCATATTGAAGGGCAGGATGTGCGCATTGCCTTGCGCCATCCCGATGCCATCGAGCTTTTGACGTCCGATCGGAATGACAATGTGCGGGTATCAGGCCTCTCGACCAATGGCAGCCTCTGGCAAATCGATTGCAACACGCTGGCGGACGGAACCCGGCTTGTAACCCTGACTGACCTGTCTGTTCAGGAAAGCGTCGCGCGCGCGCACGCCGATTTTGTGGCGAATGCCAGCCACGAATTGCGAACGCCCCTTGCTGCCATTCTTGGATATGTCGAAACCCTGAAGGACGCAAAGGCTGGCGACAACGAGGCAACTCGGCTTCGGTTTCTCGATATCATCGCAAAGGAAGCCAATCGGATGCAGGCGCTGGTCGAAGACCTGATGTCGCTCTCCCGAATTGAAGCGAGCAAGCATCAGTTACCAACCGAGTCCGTCGATCTTATTGCCATCGCCCGACAAACGATTGGCGAGACCCTCTCGTCAGAGCGCATCCAGCTAGAGGCCAACATAACTGAGGCCGCGATTTCCGGGGATGCAAGCCAGCTCGCTCAGGTCGTGCGCAATCTCATCGAAAATGCCCTGAAACATGGCGGGACCGATTTGCCCGTTACCGTCAATGTCGAGAAAGGATCAACCGGTTGGATCAGCCTGTCGGTCATCGACAAGGGGGATGGGATTGCCCCGCAGCATATGCCCCGATTGACCGAGCGATTCTATCGGGCCGACCCCGGACGAAGCCGCCAAATTGGGGGAACGGGCCTCGGCCTTGCCATCGTCAAACACATTGTGGAACGGCACCGTGGTCGTTTCGATATCGCGAGCAGACTTGGTCAGGGGACAACAGCAACTTGTATATTTCCACCGTCCTGACAGTTCGTCACAATTCTGTTATCTAAGCGTCATATTTCTCGTTTGATTCTACTAGAAAGACCATAACATGCGTTCATTACCTATTTTGGCGTCTCTTGCCGTTTCCGCGTTCGCACTGACGGCCTGTGGCGGCCCAAATGGGGGTGGCGACAGCCGTGACTTTGTTCGTATTGTCGGCTCGTCTACCGTTTATCCATTCGCATCGTCTGTCGCCGAAGCGGCTGTAAAGTCGGCCGGCATTAAGTCCCCGGTGATTGAATCGACCGGGACAGGTGCTGGGGTGAAGCTGTTCTGCGCGGGCGTTGGCGTCGCGCACCCTGACATTGTCAACGCATCGCGTCGGATGAAGAAATCAGAATATGAAGATTGCGCCAAAAACGGCGTGACCGACATTGTCGAAATTCAAATTGGCCTTGATGGCATTGCTTTCGCGGAAACCACAGGCGGCCCGGACATGAAGCTGACCCCGGCCGATGTGTATAAGGCGCTTGCGGCAACGCCGTTTGGCAAGCCGAACACAGCCAAGACATGGGCTGATGTGAACCCCTCGCTCCCCGCCATTCCAATTAGCGTTTATGGTCCGCCGTCAACCTCTGGCACGCGCGACGCATTGGCCGAGTTGATCCTGACCAAGGGCTGCGATACCGACCCGGCGATGAAGGCGCTCAAAGACAGCGATAAGGACAAGCATAAGGACATCTGCACCAAGGTGCGCGAAGATGGCGCCTATGTGGATGCGGGCGAGAATGACAATCTGATCGTGCAGAAGATTTCGGCCAACCCGAAAGCAATTGGCATCTTCGGATTCTCCTTCCTTGAAGAAAATATGGACAAGCTGAAGGGCATTCCGATGTCGGGTATTCAGCCGACCTATGCGACCGTGTCTGACTTTTCCTATCCCGGCGCGCGTCCGCTCTACATTTATGTCAAAGCTGCGCATCTGAAGGCCATTAAGGGCATAAAGGAATTTGCGATCGAGTTCTCAAAGGCTTGGGGGTCGGATGGCTACCTCAAAAAGAAGGGCATGGTGATTGCACCTGCTGATGTTCAAAAGGTCAATGCTGAAATCGCATCGTCGATGAAGCTTATGGACGCGTCACAGCTCAATTAATCCAAACTATATGTCTGCTGCACTTCTTCTTTTCCTGGTCGCCGGGCTTGGCCTGATCGGCTGGCTCGTCGCCCGGGCAAAGGCGCAGGCACTGTACACGGGCCGGAGGTCGATGCATTCGCGCCCCGTCCATCATGGTTGGCATCTGGCCCTTTGGATTGCGATCCCGGCCCTATTAGGAATGTCGGCTTGGGGCGCGTTATCTCCTGGACTGATCCATTCAGCAGTCTTGGCCGATCCCGCAGCCACGTCTCTTTCCATGATGGATATGGAACGCAATTCCATTCTATCCGAAGCCTACTCAATTGCTCAAAATCCAGATGCGCCTGTTTTCAATCCGGAAGCAGAAAAGCTTGTTCCCGCTATTCGTGCTGCAAATCAAAAATTTGGGGCCATCGGCGCGGCTTTGGTCGTCATCCTCGCTTTTGCGGGGGGGGCCTTTGGTTATACCCGGATCCGAGCAGATTTTCCCGCGCGCACCTATGTCGAACGCTTGGTTCTTGGACTGCTTCTAATTGCCTCGCTCCTCGCCATCTTTACGACCGTCGGCATCATTGCATCGCTGCTCTATGAAACGGGGATCTTCTTTTCCAAGGTAAATGCTTTTGAGTTCCTGACCGGTCTCCACTGGAGCCCTGCCAATGGAAGCTTTGGTGCCGTCCCGCTTTTCTGGGGCACAATCTTTGTCGGCGCGATCATCGCGATGATCGTCGCCATCCCCCTTGGCTTAATGAGCGCCATTTACTTGACCCAATATGCAAGCGCACAAATGCGCCGCATTCTGAAGCCGCTGCTTGAGATTCTCGCGGGCATTCCCACGGTCGTCTATGGCTATTTCGCGGCTCTCACTGTCGCCCCAATGGTGCGCGATTTTGCGAGCGCCATCGGTATTGCAAACCCATCCACCGAAAGCGCGCTTGCCGCCGGCCTTGTCATGGGCATCATGATCATTCCCTTTGTCTCCTCCATGGCCGATGACAGCATTGCAGCAGTGCCGCAGGCGATGCGCGATGGCTCGCTCGCCATGGGTGCGACAACTTCAGAAACGATCAAGCGCGTCATGATCCCGGCGGCACTGCCCGGCATTGTCGCGGGCGTCATGCTTGCGATCAGCCGTGCCATTGGGGAAACCATGATTGTCGTGATGGCAGCCGGTGCTGCGGCCAATCTGTCTGCCAATCCATTCGCCAGCATGACAACCGTCACCTTCCAGATTGTCCAACTGCTGACGGGCGACCAAGAATTTGATAGCCCCAAGACGCTGTCTGCCTTTGCGCTGGGCCTTGTCCTCTTCGTCGTGACGCTTACTCTCAACATTATCGCGCTGCGTGTCGTGAAGCGCTTTAGGGAAGCATATGAGTAAGCCCGAAACCAAATGGCAGTCACCTGTTATGGCCCAGCGCCTTGCCAAGCGATATGCAGCCGAGCGACGCTTTAAGCGACTTGGCGTCCTTGCGATCCTCGTCTCTTTGTCCTTTCTGGCCTTTTTGCTTGTCTCCATGCTCGCAAAAGGCGTTGGCGGGCTTGATCTAGCCTTTCTGACAGGGTCCGATTCAACCGAGGCGAGCACCGCCGGGGTCTGGGGCGCAGCAAAAGGCTCTTTGCTCACCATGTTGGTGACGATTGCACTGGCGCTTCCCATGGGCGTTCTGGCCGCAATTTATCTCGAAGAATTTGCACCCAAGAACCGCTGGGTCGATTTGGTGGAAGTCTCGATCAATAATCTTGCGGCTGTGCCCTCAATTATCTTTGGCTTGTTGGGTCTGGCGGTGTTCATCAACACATTCAACTTGCCGCGATCGTCACCCTTGGTCGGGGGCATGACGCTTGCGCTTATGACCATGCCTGTGATTGTGATTGCGGGTCGAAATGCTATCAAGGCCGTTCCGCCCTCAATCCGTGACGCGGCGCTGGCCGTTGGCGCCAGCAAGATGCAGACCGTCTTTCACCACGTCCTTCCGCTGGCCCTGCCGGGCATTTTGACGGGGTCCATTATCGGCATGGCGCGTGCGCTGGGCGAAACAGCGCCCTTGTTGATGATTGGCATGCGCGCCTTTGTCTCCACCCCGCCAGCCGGCCTGACCGACCCGTCCAGCGTTCTGCCCATGCAGATTTTCCTCTGGTCGGACGAAGTTGACCGGGCCTTTGTTCAAAACACGTCTGCGGCTATCATCGTCTTGCTGGTGTTCCTGCTCGCGATGAATGGCCTTGCCATTTATCTTCGCAACAAATTCGAAACTCGTTGGTGATCCATGTCGACCGAAACCATTAAAATATCGGCCAAGAATGTGAACGTCTTTTATGGCGCGAAACAGGCCATCGACAATGTCTCGATCGACATTGCAACCGAGCACGTCACCGCCTTTATAGGCCCGTCCGGATGCGGAAAATCGACCTTTTTGCGGACGCTCAACCGCATGAACGACACTATTGCCGGATGCAGCGTCCAAGGGCAGATCATGCTTGATGGCGATGATATTTATGCCGGCGGGATGGATGTTGTGCAGCTGCGCGCGCGAGTCGGCATGGTGTTTCAAAAGCCCAACCCTTTCCCCAAATCCATTTATGAAAATGTGGCCTATGGCCCGCGCATTCACGGCCTTGCTGCAACCAAGGCCGATATGGACGAGATCGTGGAAACGTCGCTGCGTCGGGCTGGACTTTGGGACGAAGTGAAAGATCGCTTAGCAGATGCAGGCACGGCCCTGTCCGGCGGTCAGCAGCAACGTCTCTGCATTGCGCGCGCCATTGCTGTCAGCCCAGAAGTCATCCTGATGGATGAGCCTTGCTCTGCGCTCGACCCAATCGCCACGGCCCGTATCGAAGAGTTAATTGACGAACTGCGTGGTCGTTATGCCATTGTGATCGTTACCCACTCTATGCAGCAGGCCGCCCGCGTGTCACAACGTACAGCCTTTTTCCATCTGGGCGCTATGGTTGAATATGGCTCCACATCCGACATCTTCACCAACCCCAAGGAAGTGCGGACGAAGGACTATATCACCGGACGTTATGGTTAAGGATCGCAGACATGGTTGAACATACCGTCAAAGCCTTTGATGATGAAATCGGCGCCCTGCGGGGCCTCATTGCTGAGATGGGTGGACTTGCCGAAGTTGCCATCGCCCAATCGGTTGAGGCTTTGGTCAGGCGCGATAATGACTTAGCGGCCCAAGTTGTCGCAAACGATGCCCGTCTTGACGCGCTGGAAGTTGAGGTTGATCGGCTCGCCGTGCGGATCATTGCCCTGCGCGCGCCAATGGCAGATGACCTGCGCGACGTGATCTCGGCCCTTAAAATCTCCGGCATCATTGAACGCATTGGCGACTATGCCAAAAACATAGCCAAGCGTGTGGGCGAAGTTGAGGGCCGGGCCAAGATTGAGCCGCTGACGCTGATCCCCACAATGGCGGAAATTGCGCAATCCATGGTCAAGGATGTGCTTGATGCCTATGCCGCCCGCGATGCGAAGCTCGCCGTCGAAGTCGTGGATCGCGACGAGAAGGTGGATCAGTTTTACAACAGTATCTTCCGCAATCTCGTGACCCATATGATGGAAAATCCAGCGACAATCAGTTCGGCGGCGCAGCTTTTGTTCGTCGCCCGCAATTTGGAACGGATTGGTGACCACGCGACCAATGTCGCCGAACTCGTCTACTATGCCGCTAATGGCGAATATTATGCTGACAGGGATATGCCCCGGGGAAGTTAATCATGGCTGCGCGTTTGCTGATTGTTGAAGATGATCCCGCACTGGCGGAATTGCTTGTCTGGCACTTCGAAGCCGAAGGCTATGACGTCACGCAAACGGCCGACGGCGAAGAGGCTCTTTTGCTTGCTGCGGAACAGGCCCCTGATGCCATCATCCTTGATTGGATGATTGAAAACATCTCTGGCATTGAGGTGTGTCGCCGCTTGCGCCGCGCGCCAGAAACAGCAAATGTCCCGATCATTATGCTTACCGCGCGCGGCGAAGAAGAAGATCGCATTCGCGGCCTTGAGACGGGTGCGGATGATTATGTGACCAAGCCCTTTTCCCCGCGGGAGCTGATTGTTCGACTGGCTGCCATATTGCGGCGGACACGCCCTGCGCTCGCTGGCAAGACTTTGAAGATTGAGGATCTAGAGCTTGATCCGGTTGCCCATCGCGTGCGCAGATCAGGCGAGGAAGTTCCCTTGGGGCCAACTGAGTTTCGTTTGCTGCAGCATTTTATGGAACGGCCCGGCCGGGTTCTATCCCGCGCTCAACTCGTCACCGGGGTCTGGGGCCAGGATAGCGATATTGAAGAACGCACGGTCGATGTTCAGGTCAAACGCCTGCGCGCGGCCATTAACACGCCGGGTGGTAAGGATATGATCCGCACGGTGCGCAGCGCAGGCTATTCTTTGGGATAAAGAGGCTTTGGGTGCGAAATCCTTGCGCTTTTCGCCAAATTTCCCCAAGGCCTGCCTATTATGACACAGACTTGGACCCCCGATAGCTGGACCAGCCATGAGGCGCGCCAGCTTCCAACCTATTCTGACGCCGACGCCTTGGCAGAAGCAACCACAACGCTGGCGAATTTTCCGCCGCTGGTGTTTGCTGGGGAAGCGCGCAGCCTGACGGCGGAATTGGCTCAGGTCGCACAAGGCAAAAGCTTTCTCCTCCAAGGGGGCGATTGCGCCGAGAGCTTTGCCGAATTCCACCCGAATAACATTCGCGACACCTTTAAGGTCTTGTTGCAAATGGCGGTTGTCCTGACCTTTTCGTCCAAGCTACCCACGGTTAAGGTTGGCCGCATGGCAGGACAGTTCGCCAAGCCCCGGTCAGCCGATATGGAAGATATTGGTGGCGTGTCTTTGCCCAGCTATCGCGGCGACATTATCAACGACATCGCTTTTGAAGCCGAAGGTCGTGCGCCCGATCCTCAGCGGATGGTGCGAGCCTATTCCCAATCCGCCGCAACGTTGAATTTGCTGCGCGCCTTTGCGCAAGGTGGCTATGCGAATCTGCATCAGGTCAATGCCTGGACGCATGATTTCATGGGCCGTTCCCCTTGGGCGAAGCGGTTTCAGGATGTGGCTGACCGGATTAGCGAAGCGCTCGACTTTATGGCGGCGTGCGGCATTGATCCCGATTCAACACCCCAGCTTAAGGGCACGAGCTTCTACACCAGCCATGAGGCGCTTTTGCTCCCTTATGAGCAGGCCCTGACTCGGCAGGATTCGCTGACCGGCCAATGGTATGACACATCCGCCCATATGCTGTGGATTGGCGACAGGACGCGCTTTGCTGGCTCTGCCCATGTCGAATATCTGCGCGGCATCGGCAACCCCATCGGCATGAAGTGCGGCCCCAGCCTGGAGCCAGAGGCGCTGCTGCGCTTGCTCGACACACTCAATCCAAACCGCGTGCCCGGCCGGATGACACTCATTACCCGTTATGGCCATGACAAGATTGAGGCGCATCTGCCCGCACTCGTCCGCGCTGTGAAGGCCGAAGGACATCCTGTCATCTGGTCGTGCGACCCGATGCACGGCAACGTCATCAAGGCGCAAAATGGCTATAAGACCCGCCCGTTTGAGCGGATCTTGGCCGAAGTGCGCGGCTTCTTCGCCGTGCACCGCGCAGAAGGAACGCATGGCGGCGGCATTCACATTGAAATGACGGGTCAGAATGTGACCGAGTGCACAGGCGGCGCGATTGATGTGACCGAACAGAATTTGGCGGATCGATATCACACCCATTGCGACCCCCGCCTGAATGCCGGCCAATCGCTGGAACTGGCGTTCTTGCTTGCAGAAATGCTGAACCAGGAAATGAAGGACCGCGCCGACCGCGCTGCTGCCTGATAAAAGGCCGACGCCTGCAAGGGGGGATTTGCAGGCGTCGATCCTCTCTATAGGCAGCACCTCATGGGGGCATTTGGTGGCTTTCCTGCCCGCAGACAGGCTTAGAGCAGGCGCATTTTCGCACCCCTGTCCATCAGGTTAAGCCTTTGTCATATCGCCTGAATTCTTATTCGGGGACCGAGAATAAGGTCGTGTCGCGATACTTGTCTTGCCAAGGTTCAAACAACATGCTCGGCTCAAAAACCTCTTCCGCCAACTCAATGTCAGACATGCCATCGACCTTGAACGTTGCCATTTTTTCCTCGCGTGGCGGCGCGTCGTTTTTCATGAACGGCACAGCATCGAGATACACAAGATCGCGGCGGGTGTAGAGTATGTGTGGCGCAAGGATGAAGGTCGTGCCGTTATAGCCCGCCTTGAGGCAGTGTTTCGTCGCTATGGCTTCTAAGATAACGCGGTTTGCAAGCATATCATCAAAATGCCGAAGGCTTTGTCTTTACGCAAGAAATTTGTGCAATGCAACATGAAGCGTAGGCTTACCCCATTTGCTGGGGCAAATAGCTGTCATCCACATAATCGCTAAAGCGCGTAAAGCGGGCATCAAATTTCATTTTGACCTTGCCCGTTGCGCCATGGCGCTGCTTGGCGACGATCAGTTCGGAGAGGCCAAAGACCCGCTCCATCTCAATCGCCCATTTGTTGTGGTCGTCGTGGATCTTAGCATCATCTTCTGGAGCCGGGCGCTTGGGTTCGCGAGCCTGAATATAATATTCTTCGCGATAGACGAAGAGCACGATGTCGGCGTCCTGCTCAATCGAGCCGGATTCACGAAGGTCGGACAATTGTGGCCTTTTGTCCTCGCGCTGCTCCACCGCACGGCTCAACTGCGACAGGGCGATGACGGGAACGTTCAGTTCCTTTGCCAAAGTTTTGAGACCGCGCGAAATTTCTGAAATTTCCTGCACGCGATTATCCCCGCCCCCGCTTTTGGATCCTTGGAGCAGCTGAAGATAATCGACGATGATCAGGCCAATATCATGCCGCCGCTTCAACCGC
>RFSU01000061.1 GCA_009923795.1 Sphingomonadaceae bacterium | reverse complement strand
AAACTGCTGCTGACGACTATCGCGATTGTTGATGATATGGGTGCCGTTGCAATCATCGCGATTGGCTATACGGACAGCCTATCCGTGGGCTGGCTGTTGGCATCGCTTGCCGTCATGATATTGCTCTGGAGCATGAGCAAACTGAATGTCAGGCATCCTGCAGTTTGGCTGGTGGGATTTGTCCTTCTTTGGTTTGCCGTTCACCTATCGGGTGTTCATGCAACTGTCGCGGGCGTCTTGGCTGCGCTGTTCGTTCCAGTGCATGTTAACGACGGCAAGCCGGACACCACCGCATCACCTTTGCACCGGCTTGAACATGGCCTGCACGTGCCTGTTGTCTTCTTCATTCTACCGCTCTTTGGGCTGGCCAATGCGGGAGTTAGTCTTGCGGGTGCAGATATCGCAGCAACTCTGCCTGCTGCCATCGCTGCCGCATTATTCTTTGGCAAGCAGTTGGGCATTTTTGGCGCAATTTGGGTTACGGTTGGAGCAGGATGGTCACCCAAGCCCGTGGGCGCAAGCTGGGCGCAAATTTATGGCCTCTCTCTGTTGTGTGGCATCGGCTTTACGATGAGCCTATTCATCGGAGAGCTTGCCTTTGACAGTCCTACCTTAGGGGCAGAGGTCAAGATTGGCGTTTTACTTGGCTCGCTTTTGTCCGCGGTGCTGGGTGCTGCCCTCTTATATCTCTCAGCCACAAAAAAAGAGGCGGCCTAAGCCGCCTCTTTTCGTCTGTCCTGAAGGAACAGATCAGATTTTTTCGACCATTTCTGGCACGATCTTGTACAGATCGCCGACAAGGCCAATGTCTGCCACCTGAAAAATCGGGGCATCTTCATCCTTATTGATCGCGATGATCGTCTTGGAGTCCTTCATGCCCGCCAAATGCTGGATCGCGCCAGAAATACCGACAGCGACATAGACATCTGGCGCTACGATCTTGCCTGTCTGACCGACCTGATAATCATTCGGCACATAGCCCGCATCGACGGCCGCGCGGCTGGCGCCAACGGCAGCGCCCAGCTTGTCAGCCAGCGGGAAGATGGTTGCCTGAAACGTGTCTGCATCCTTCAGCGCACGACCACCCGATACGATGATCTTGGCTGAGGTCAGCTCGGGACGCTCCAGCTTCACGATTTCCGCACCGATAAAGGACGAAATGCCGGAATCGCCATTGGCTGAAACCGCTTCCACAGGCGCAGAGCCGCCCTCTGCCGCCTTGGCAAAAGCGGTGCCGCGCACTGTGATGACCTTCTTTGCGTCGGTCGACTGAACCGTTGCAATCGCATTTCCTGCATAAATCGGACGCGTGAAGGTATCGGCGCTCTCAACCGAGAGAATGTCGCTGATCTGCATCACGTCGAGCAACGCGGCCACACGCGGAGCAATATTTTTGCCATGCGCCGTCGCTGGGAACAGGACGGCGTCATAATTGGCCATCAGCCCGGAAATGAGCGGAGCCACATTTTCAGCCAGCTGGTTTGCAAAAATGGCATCGTTGGCGACCAGAACTTTGGCCACGCCCGAGATTTTGGCAGCGGCCTGCGCTGCTGCATCGCAGCCATTGCCAGCGACGAGAACATGTACATCGCCCAATTGGCCACCCGCTGTCACAACAGCAAGGGTCGCATCCTTCAGCGAGGCATTATCATGTTCGGCATAGACGAGAACGCTCATTCGGTTACTCCCATTTCCTTAAGCTTGGCAACCAGTGCATCGGTATCTGCAACGGTTCGGTAACTTTCAGCGTCTTCAGGCGGGGGCTAACGTCCACGCCATAATCGGCCGGTGTCTTCTGCGTGAGCGGCTTGGACTTTGCCTTCATGATATTAGGCAAAGACGCATAGCGCGGTTCATTCAGGCGAAGGTCGGTGGTGATGATGGCCGGAAGCTTTAGGCTAACGGTTTCCAGACCGCCATCGACTTCACGAGTTACCTTTGCGCTGTCGCCAGCAATTTCAACCTTAGAGGCAAAGGTGCCCTGCGGACGGCCCGTCAATGCAGCGAGCATCTGGCCCGTCTGGTTGGAATCGTCGTCAATCGCTTGCTTGCCAAGGATGACAAGACCGGGAGCTTCTTCGTCCATGACTTTGGCGAGCAGCTTGGCAACGCCCAGCGGCTCCACATCTTCTGCCACAATCAAAATCGCGCGATCCGCACCCATGGCAAGGGCTGTCCGCAGCGTTTCCTGCGCCTTATCCGGGCCAACGGAAACAGCGACGATTTCTGTCGCCACGCCGCTTTCCTTCAGCCGGATGGCTTCTTCCACCGCGATTTCGTCGAACGGGTTCATCGACATTTTGACATTGGCAAGGTCCACGCCAGAGCCATCGGGCTTCACGCGGGGCTTCACATTATAATCAATAACCCGTTTGACGGGTACGAGGATCTTCATGAGGGGTCTCCGTCATTCACTTTACGTTTACGTCAATGTTAGCTGCACTGCACAAAAATGCAGGGCTTGGCAAGGCTCAGGCGACCTTTCGGACTTCTGCGACAATTTTCTTGGCTGCATCGCCCAGATCATTGGCGGCAACGATCGGCAGGCCGGAATTCGCAAGAATATCCTTGCCCTGCTGCACATTTGTGCCTTCAAGGCGGACAACCAAGGGCACAGACAGGTTCACATCCTTGGCCGCGGCCACAATGCCGTCTGCGATAATGTCGCATTTCATAATCCCGCCAAAGATATTGACGAGAATGCCCTTTACCGCGGGATCTTTGAGGATGATCTTAAACGCGGCTGTCACCTTTTCCTTGTTGGCGCCACCGCCAACATCCAAGAAATTGGCGGGGAATTCGCCATTCAGCTTGATGATATCCATCGTTGCCATGGCAAGGCCTGCGCCATTGACCATGCAGCCGATGTTTCCGTCCAGCTTGATATAGGCCAGATCATAATTGGATGCTTCAATTTCGGCCGGATCTTCCTCGGTCAAATCGCGCAGTTCAGCCAGATCCTTATGGCGGAACATGGCGTTGCTATCGAAACCAACCTTCGCATCCAACACGAACAGCTTGTCGCCGTCCGCCGTTGGGCAGATCGCCAGCGGGTTGATTTCAATCTGCGAGGCGTCGGTCGCGACGAAGGTTTCGTAAATGCCCTTGAGCAAGACCTGCACCTGCTTGGCGAGATCGCCCGACAGGCCGAGCGCCTTGGCGACCGACCGGCCGTGATGCGGCATCAGGCTCGTTGCAGGGTCGACAGTGATCGTCTGAATTTTTTCAGGCGTGTCATGCGCGACTGTTTCAATGTCCATCCCACCTTCGGTCGATGCGACAATCGCAATGCGGCTGGTTTCGCGGTCCACGAGGAGTGCGAGATAGAATTCTTTATCAATATCCACACCATCGGTGATGTAGAGGCGCTGCACTTGCTTGCCGGCATCGCCGGTCTGAATGGTGACCAGCGTGTTGCCGAGCATGTCTTTGGCGTGCGCTTCAACTTCATCGAGCGACTTGGCAAGGCGGACGCCACCCTTGGCATCTGGGCCCAATTCCTTGAACTTGCCTTTGCCACGGCCACCTGCGTGAATCTGCGCCTTCACGACATAAAGCGGACCGGGGAGCTGCTTTGCAGCAGCAACGGCTTCTTCGACCGACATGGCTGGAATGCCCTTGGGCACAGCGACGCCAAATTTCGCAAGAAGATCCTTGGCTTGATACTCGTGAATATTCATTGGTTGCGCGAGTCCCTGCTAGAGTTGCAGGGCCTAAAGCATAGCCTTGAACATATGGGAAGCCCCAGAGTCCTTCCATGCCCTGCTGACTATTCAGAAATTGCGCAACTTATCCCTGCGCGCGCCGCAATTGAGAGTATTTCCGGATCCCGAAGCGCACGCACCTGCCGCCAAAATGCGCCTACGCGCATCTCGCTTATCCGTTGCTCGCTGATCTTCGACAGATCAGATAAACGGCGCAATTGAACCAACGACAGCCGGTCAATCATGCGGTCTGCCATGCAGGCCGAAGCGTCACGAGATAGCCCGGCCGACATCAGCCCATTGCGCAGCCGCGTTTCTGGTGTGGCACAGGCAGAGACAAGCCCTCCAAGCAAGGCGACAAGAAAAATTATGCGGGTCAAATCATATCCTCCCCAAAAGAGGGTGTGGCGATAGCGCATAAATAATGACCAAAACCTGAATAAGGGTGTAAAGAGGATCGCATGTCGATTTGGGCCGGACTTCTCGTTCTTCTGCTAACCGTGGTCTTCATGGAAGGCTTTGCCTATGTTGCGCACCGCTGGCTGATGCATGGCCCCGGTTGGTTCCTACATAAAAGCCATCATGTGCCGCGCCACGGAACATTTGAACTGAATGATCTTTACGCCGCGATTTTTGCCATCCCGTCGATCAGCCTCTTCTGGTACGGGATCGGCCTTGGTCATGGTGCCGTTTATGCTTGGATTGGTGGCGGAATCGCAGCCTATGGGGCGATCTATTTCGGCTTTCACGACGTCATCGTGCACCGTCGCGTCAACATCCGCTACATTCCCAAAAGCGCCTATATGAAGCGCATCATTCAGGCACACCGCCTGCACCATGTCGTCGAGACAAAGGCCGGAACGGTCAGCTTCGGTTTCCTCTGGGCGCCAAAGCCAGAAGAGCTAAAGGCCGAACTCACCCGACGCCAGCGGGCGGGTGTTCGTGCACCTGCACAGAAAGCAGTCGTCAACGAACCAGCTTAACGCGCCGTAAGTGCAGCCTCTGCTTCTTGGGTCAGTGTATCGAGAATCTGTTGCACGCTCTCTTCGGCTTTGACCATGCCGACGGACTGCCCCGCCATGACAGAGCCGTTTTCGACATCGCCTTCAATGACCGCGCGCCGAAGGGCGCCAGCCCAGAATTTCTCAATTTCTAGCTGCGCGGTCGCCATATCAATGTCGCCGCGATCGAGCAGGCCAGCCACTTCAATCTGCTTGCGCGTAAATTCTTCGGTGCCTGCATTTTTAAGCGCCCGCACGGGGATAACGGGCAGACGCGCGTCGATTTGCACACTGGCAATCGCGTCGCGGGCAGAAGCGCGTAAAAAGGCCTTTTTGAAATTGGGGTGGGCGATGCATTCTGTCGCGCAGACGAGGCGTGTGCCAATCTGAACGCCGGCTGCACCTTGTTCCAGAAAAGAGGCGATCATCTCCCCCCGGCCGATGCCGCCCGCCACAAAGACGGGGATTTGCTCGGCCATTTCGGGCAAAATTTCTTGTGCCAACACCGATGTAGATACTGGGCCAATATGGCCGCCCGCTTCATTGCCTTCAATGACCAGTGCATCGACGCCAGACCGGACAAGTTTTTTGGCAAGGGATAGCGCGGGGGCAAAGCAGATGACCTTCGCGCCAAAGGCTTTGATCTGGTCAATGGCACCTGCCGGGGGCAGGCCACCCGCCAGCACCACATGGCTCACCTGATGTTGTGCGCAAATGGCGATAAGGTCGCTCAATTGCGGGTGCATGGTGATGAGGTTCACGCCAAAGGGCTTGTCCGTCATCGCCTTGGTCGCTGCGATTTCAGCCGATAAGATTTCCGGCGGCATCGCGCCACCTGCAATCACGCCAAAGCCGCCTGCATTGGACATGGCAGACACAAGGTGCCGCTCACTTATCCAACTCATGGCCCCCGCCATGATCGCAACGCGTGAGGCCAGAAAGTCGGTGCCCCGCGCCATTAGCGCATTGAGCTTGCTCATGCGGCCTCCTCAGCATCAAGGCCATAGGCGGTGTGCAGTACACGCACCGCCAGTTCTGTTTCGTCCTCATCGATCAACACCGAAACCTTGATTTCGGAGGTCGAGATCGCCTGAATATTGATGCCGCGTTGGGCAAGCGCCTTGAACATGGTGGACGCAACACCCGCATGGCTGCGCATGCCAACGCCGACGACCGAAATCTTGGCAATCTTGGTGTCGTGCATCAATTCTTGATACCCAATCGCATCCTTGCCCTTTTCCAGCGTGTCGATTGTGCGCGCGAGTTCTGCGCCCGGCACCGTGAAGGTAACGTCGGTTGACCCCAAATCATGCGCAATATTCTGAATGATCATATCGACATTGATATTGGCTTCGGCCAGCGGGCCAAAAATATTGGCAACAGCGCCCGGCCGATCCGGCACGCGGGTCAGCGTGACTTTGGCCTCATTCTTGTCATGGGCGATGCCGGTGATCAGTTGACGTTCCATTTCATCTTCTCCGATTTCGTCGTCACCGACGATCAGCGTGCCGGTTATGGGGTTGTCGGTCGGGTCATCAAAAGACGACAACACCTGAACCCGCACATTTTCCTTCATGGCAAGGCCGACAGAGCGAGTCTGAAGCACCTTGGCCCCAACGCTCGCCAGCTCAAGCATTTCTTCATAGGTGACCTTGGCCAGCTTACGCGCTCTGGGTACGATCCGTGGGTCAGTCGTGTAGACGCCATCGACATCGGTGTAGATGTCGCATCGATCTGCCTTCACGGCGGCGGCCACAGCGACCGCAGACGTATCTGATCCGCCCCGGCCCAGCGTGGTGATGCGGTCGTCAGCGGTCAGCCCCTGAAATCCTGGGATTACGGCGACTTCGCCCGATTGCATGGCCGCGATCAGCCCTGTTGTATCAATATCCTCAATCCGGGCAGAGGCATGGGCGGCGCTCGTCCGGATCGGCAATTGCCAACCCAGCCAGCTGCGCGCCTTCACCCCCATGGCCTGAAGCGTGATGGCGAGTAGGCCAGAGGTAACTTGCTCCCCAGCGGCGACCACAACGTCATATTCCTTTGGATCGTGCAAGGGGGCTGCCTCGCGACAGAAGTTGACGAGCCGGTCTGTTTCCCCGGCCATGGCCGAAACAACGACGGCGACTTCATTGCCGGCATCCACTTCATGCTTCACGCGGGCGGCGACGTTACGGATACGCTCCGTCCCTGCCATAGAGGTGCCGCCGAATTTCATGACGATACGGGCCATCGGATATCCTATTGCGTAAACCAAATGCGGGTTTGGCCGAAAGGCGCCGTCCTGTTAGGGAAGGGGTATGGCAAAGGCAATCCCCGCAACAACCATTAACCCGGCAGAGGCCGCGCATTTTGGTAAATTAGCCGCAGATTGGTGGGATCCCAAGGGGTCGTCCGCCATGCTGCACAGGCTCAATCCTGTCCGCTTGCGATTCATTCGTGCGGCATGCGATGCCCATTGGGGCCTAAATCCGCGCGATGTTCCGCCGCTGGCTGCCAAGTCCGCGATTGATGTTGGCTGCGGCGCAGGCTTGTTGTGTGAGCCGCTCGCCCGGCTGGGCGCGGATGTGGTCGGTGTGGATGCCGCGCCCGAAAATATCGCGGCGGCCCGCCAACATGCGCACGGCTCAGGCCTGAAGATTGACTATCGCTGCGCCGATATTGCCGATCTTGATGGCGCATTTGATCTTGTCGCATCGATGGAAGTTATAGAGCACGTCGCAGACCCCGCCCATTTTGTGCAGGCGCTGGCGGCCCGGCTTGCGCCCAATGGCCTGATGATCCTGTCTACCCCCAACCGCACAAGCGCCTCCCGCCTTGCCATGATCACATTGGCCGAAGGCTTGGGCATGATCCCCAAGGGCACGCATGATTGGGATAAGTTTCTGACACCGGAAGAACTCATCCCGCTGATCGAAGCAGCGGGCCTAAAGGTCGGACAGATAAGCGGCATCGCCTTTTCGCCCACAAAGGGTCTGCATCTGTCGGATGATCTGGCGCTGAATTATATTTTGACGGCGACGCGGGCTTAAAAATCGACCTTGTCGTAATGCGTGGGCGGCGGGATGATTTCCATCTTCTCGCTCAAGAGCGGCCGGAAGGAGGGTCGGGATTTTAGGCCCGAATACCAGCGTTTGGTCTGTTCATGGCCGCGCCAATCAATGCCGCCCAGATAGTCGGCAACGGAAATATGCGCCGCTGCCGCCAAATCGGCGAGGCTCAGGCTGGACCCTGCAAGCCAGTTCCGGTGATCAAGCAACCAATCGATATAGTCGAGCAGCTGGTTTGCGTTGCGCATCGCTTCTCGCAAGACGCCGCCATCGGGGGATGTGCGGTGGATGAGGCGCTTTTCCATACGTTCGTGAAGCAGGGGCCCGACGACCTGCATATAAAATTGCTCATCAAACCAAGCCGTCAGGCGCCGGATTTCCGCGCGATTGGGCGCGGTTCCAGAAATCATCGGTGTCTTATCGACGGTTTCTTCCAGAAATTCGCAAATGACGGAGGAATGGATCAGCGTCAGGCCTCTGTCCGGATCAACCAGAACCGGCGTCTGCCCGGCCGGGTTTAGATCCAGAAACTCGTCGCGCCGTTCCCAAGGATATTCGCGCACAAGCTCATAGCCAATGCCTTTCTCCCCCATGAGGAGACGCACCTTGCGAGAAAATGGACATAGAGCGAACTGATAGAGCTGCCACATAAGGATCAGGGTTAGGCCAGCCAGACCCAGAGGGAAAGGGGGCAGCTTTACAATTTTTGGATCAATGCCGTTTCAGCAGGCGCGAAGGACGTTTACCCGCAATGTTGATGCGATAGAATTTCGAGCACATCTTCCAACCGCGCCGGATCGCCCAGCGCAATTACATCGCCGGCCGATTGGGCGTTGAGCGGATGTCCGGCCCAATCGCACATCATGCCGCCTGCGCCTTCGACTATGGGAATGAGGGCGGCAAAATCATGCAGCTTCAGGCCGGATTCCACGACCAGATCGATATGTCCGCTCGCGACCAGGCCGTAATTATAGCAATCCCCGCCATAGACGATGCGCCGCCGCGCAACTTTGCCGGCTAGTGCCACAAAATGTTCGGCTTCATGCTCGGTAAAGAGGTGCGGGCTGGTGGTGCCAAGAATGGCGTCAGATAATTCCCGGCAGCGCCGAGTTTGGGCCGGGCCAGTGTTGAACAGCGTCGGCTGCCCAATTGCGCCAATCCAGCGTTCTTGCGTGATGGGTTGGTCGATGATGCCCAGCACAGGCCAGCCATCTTGGATCAACGCAATCAACGTGCCGAATATCGGGCGACCCGCGACAAAGCTGGTCGTTCCATCGATCGGATCAAGCACCCAGACCCGGCTGGCATCGCCGCGCTCTGTGCCAAATTCCTCGCCGATAATCCCATCGCGCGGAACTTCATGGGCAAGCAAAAGGCGCATCGCCTCTTCGGCTGCGCGATCCGCCAGCGTCACGGGAGAGGCATCTTCCTTGCTCTCAAGGCCAAAATTGCCGCGATAATAGGGTCGGATGGCAGCCCCCGCCACATCGGCGAGGCGGCAGGCGAGTTGAAGGTCAGTTTCCATCGACATGCCGCCCCCTTAGCCGCAGTGTCCGCTGCGCGCTATGCTCAGTGCTGCAAGGCCTTGACGATATCTTCCACCATCTTCTTCGCATCGGCGAGAAGCATCATCGTCTGGTCCATATAGAACACATCATTATCGACACCGGCATAGCCAACGCCGCCCATAGAGCGTTTGATGAACATGATGGTCTTGGCCTTTTCCACATCAAATACGGGCATGCCGTAAATGGGGGAGGATTTGTCGGTTTTGGCGGCGGGGTTCACCACGTCATTCGCGCCGATGATGAAGGCCACATCGGTTTGGGCGAATTCGCTGTTGATATCTTCCAGCTCAAAAACTTCATCATAGGGCACATTCGCTTCGGCCAGCAGCACATTCATATGCCCCGGCATCCGGCCAGCAACCGGGTGGATGGCATATTTGACGCGGACGCCCTCTTTCTTCAGCACATCGCCCATTTCGCGCAGGATATGCTGGGCTTGGGCCACGGCCATGCCATAGCCTGGGATGATGATGACCTGTTCTGCTTCCTTCAGGAGGAAG
Organism: Sphingomonadaceae bacterium; assembly: GCA_009923795.1. Taxonomy (GTDB): domain Bacteria; phylum Pseudomonadota; class Alphaproteobacteria; order Sphingomonadales; family Sphingomonadaceae; genus Aquisediminimonas. Next base: position 1,408 of record RFSU01000061.1, on the reverse strand, counting down.
GCGGCATCCTCGGCGGAGCCGCGCTTCCAAGGGCGCTGTTCCTTGGCTGGGCCATCGCTTGCGGCGGCGTCAGCGCCAAAGCCACCGGCAATCACGCTGATGAAGCTGCGGTTCATGGCCTTGCACATGATGTAGCTGAGGATGGCGCCGGATGAGCCGACGAGCGCACCAGTGATGATCATGGCTGAATTCTGTAGCGTAAAGCCCATGGCTGCGGCTGCCCAGCCGGAATAGCTGTTCAGCATCGAAACGACGACCGGCATGTCCGCCCCGCCAATTGGGATGATGAGCAAAAAGCCAATGACAAAGGACAAAGCCGTGATTGTCCAGAACACCCAAGGTGACTGGTCGGTCAGGAAATAGGCGATCAGGCCCAAAATCGCGGCCAGCGTCGCGAGGTTAATCACATGGCGGCCGGGCAGCATGATGGGCGCGCCTGACATCGAGCCGTTGAGCTTCAGAAACGCGATGACTGAGCCGGAAAAGGTGATAGCACCAATGGCAATGCCAAGGCCCATTTCCACACGACTGACAAGGTGGATCAGGCCATCTGGCCCCGCAATGCCGAAATTGGCGGGCTCAAGGAACGCCGCAGCCGCCACCAGCACGGCGGCCATGCCAACCAGCGAGTGAAAGGCAGCCACAAGCTGCGGCATATCCGTCATCGCGATGCGCCGTGCCGTGATCCAGCCAATGCCGCCGCCAATGGCCAATGCCCCAAGGATTTCGGGCAGGCTGGTGACTTCGTGCGTCGCCAAAGTGGTTCCCACCGCAATGGCCATGCCGGCCATACCAAAACGGTTGCCGCGCCGCGATGTGGCGGGGGACGACAGGCCACGCAGGGCCAGAATGAAGAAAATGCCCGCGGTCAGATAAGCAAGTAAGACCCAGGCCGGTTGGCTCGTAACGGCGTGCATCATATCTCCAGCGATGATCAAGCCCCCCATGGGCTGGCCCTAAAGATGACGGCCCCGCAGCCAAAACGCCAATGATTTTTAAGACCACAAGCGAAAATTTGGGGAGGAAGTGCCGGAAAGGGAGGAGAGAGAGGGGGGATCCCCCTCCGGCCTAGCTTAAATACTGCTCTTTCTAAGCAGGATCGATATGCCCCTTAGTTCATTATACTTGAGGGTAGATTACCCCCAAAGCATCCTAAGCCTTTGGCGGCCCAGCCAGATCTGCTTGCACGGCGATACGAATGGCATCAGCCGTTGTCGCCGCGCCCAGACGCTCCAAAAGCGCCGCGCGGTGCATCTTCACCGTCTGTTCGCTCAGACCCAGATCATAGGCAATTTGCTTGTTCAGCTTGCCCAGCGCCATATGGGTGAGGACTTCGCGCTGACGTGGCGTCAACCCCTTGACCAGCTTGGTGGCCTGCGCATGGCGGCCGGCGAGGACGGCGGTCCGC